>NZ_BJLL01000004.1:0-78669 GCF_007996925.1 Enterococcus sp. NBRC 3427
CTCACAACCTCTTGATAAACGGTGTTCAATCAGCTGACCCCCGATATTAGCTCAGGTCAGGACGCTGATTTCACAACCTCTTTTTATTATTGAGAATCTGGTCGAGGAATAATCGTTTTTGCCATCCAAATATCCGGTTTGTCCCAGCCATTTGCATTTGGTAAGACACCTACGATTTTATAACCTAATTTTTCATAGAACTCATACGGATGTTCACGAAGGTTCTGGATGGAAGCCACTTTATCAAATGTATGCTCATACAGGTCCGTTTGACTTAACGTTGTTCCATGGTCTAAATCATCCGTACCTAAATAAATCGTTATTCCTCCTCTGGAAGCTACTTCTTTTTCTAAGTAATTGACTAATCGAGTACCTATTTGGTTCTTTCGTCGGGAGCTTTCTACGACTAATGGATGCAATTCCCAACCTGTGATACCGTATTGAGGGATTGCACCAATAAATCCTACTAACTCATCTTGGTCAACTGCTGCTACCGCGATCCGTTCTGGATTCATCATTTCTTCTACTTCTTCTGCCGAGCTGTCTCCATATTCTTCCGGCCATGTCAGTCTCAGTAAATCAGAAAGCTGATCTTTCAATACTAGATTATTACGGTCAAATTCACTGATTATCATACGTCTTCCCCCTTGTTCTTGCTTATTCTAACAGTCCTTTTGAAAAAACGAAATGTTCTCGCTCAAAAATCTTTAGCTACCAATCATTATCCCTATTCTTTCATTATTTACCTTACTTATAAAATAAAAAAATTATACAGAAACACTTTATTCAAAATAGGAAAGATCAGGAAGGCCATCAATTGGAGGGAAAAACTCTGTTTGTTCATCATGATATAGATTATCTTTTGCTTTTAAAAAAACCAATTATGAATTGACAAATGAAACACATTTTTGTAAAATAATCTAAATATTCAGAATTTTTAGATCATTTAAATAAGTAAGAGGAATCGTAGAAAATACTAAGAGGAACAAAAATTCATTATTTTCGTTTTCAATGTTTTTGTACTTATTTTATTTTTAGGATACTTATTGATGATTTCAAGGTGTTCATGCCACCTTATTCATTACTTATCCTGTCTTAGGTTCGCCTCTACTCCATCTACAGCCGCGGTCAGAAAGATCACTCTTTAAAATTTTAACCCGTTTCAACGAAGAAAGAAGGAAAAGAATATGAGTCAAAGTGTTTTCTTACCAAATTATACCATTGGAACAGATGCGTATGAAAAAGCAAATGGAATCGTCAAAGAATATGGGAAAAAAGTAGTGCTGATTGGAGGGAAGACTGCACTTTCAAAGGCAGAAAGCAAAATAAAAGCAGCTTTGACTCAGGAAATAGAAGTTATCGCCAGTCTCTGGTACGGGGGTAATTCAACTTATGGAAATATTGAACAGTTGATCCAGCATGAAAGTGTCCAAAAAGCAGACGTCCTGTTTGCAGTCGGCGGTGGCCGTGCTTGCGATACTGTAAAAGTCATTGGTGAAAAACTAGCTAAACCAGTCTTCACCTTCCCCACTATTGGTTCGAACTGTTCGCCCGTCACTGCGGTATGTGTCATCTATAACGAAGAAGGCGTAATGGACGGACTCTTCTTTCCTTCAAAACCACCTGTACACACCTTCATTGATACAGCAATTATTGCCGAAGCACCTGATAAATACTTATGGGCAGGTATTGGCGATGCTTTATCCAAAGAAGTCGAATCTACTTTTTCTGCTCGTGGCGATAATCTAGGCTACACGGATAGATTAGGAATCCAAATCGGAAAAATGTGCATTGATCGTCTCTTGACTTATGGTACGCAAGCATTGAAAGATAGTGCCGACAATCGTCCCTCATATGCAATTGAACAAGTCGTTTCGGATATCATTGTTACTACCGGATTGGTTTCTGTTTTAGTTAACAATAACTATAATTCTGCTATGGCACACTCATTCTATTACGGTACGACTGTTCTAGAAAAAATGGAGGGATACCTTCACGGAGCATCTGTCAGTTATGGTGTACTGACCTTATTGATGATGGATCAGCAGTTCGATTTGTTTAATAAAATCTATGTGTTTATGAAAAAGAACCAACTTCCAGTATCGTTAACCGACATGAATCTCAATGTCACGACCGATTTAGAAGCAATCTTAGATAAAGCCATGACCACAAATGATATTAAACATGTGCCTTATGAAATCTCCCGAGAAAAATTTAAACAGGCCATTCTTGACGTAGAAACTTATCATGCTACACAAGAAAGCCAGCAAGGATATAAGAAAATCAGTTAAATAATTGCTAAAACCCCCATCAAGCAGGCTGTCATCAAATTGAGGACATTTCTTTGCTTAATGAGGGCTTTTCTTGTCAAAAAACGCTTTATAACTTTCGCTATAGAATCTTTTCACTTATTTAAGTTGAACAGTTCCTTAATTAAGAAAGCTGCTCCTTTTATGGTAATTTAAAAAACGAAGTAGGCTACGATTATTTGGCAGCTGTTTTTTTCATTTGCTTGCTTCGCAATTGTCCGCAAGCTGCATCAATATCTGTACCATGTTCTTTACGTATCACACAGTTTACGCCGTTTTTCTTCAATACATCATAAAATCTCAATACATCAGCTTTTGGACTGCGAGAATATTGATCATGTTCACTGACTGGATTATATGGAATCAAGTTGACATATGCTAACTTTTTCTTATCTTTTAATAGATCTGCTAATTGTTGCGCATGCTCTGGTCTATCATTTACTTGATTCAACATGATATATTCAAACGTGATTCGACGGTTTGTTTTCTCTAAATACTCATCCACAGCTTCCATCAATTTCTCAATTGGGAAACTTCGGTTGATCCGCATGATCGATGTTCGCACCTCATTATTCGGCGCGTGCAAGGAAATAGCCAGATTGACTTGCAAGCCGTTATTAGCGAATTCCTTGATTTTGTGTGCTAATCCACTAGTAGAAACTGTAATATGTCGCGCACCAATCGCCAATCCTTTGGCATCATTGATAATATGCAAAAAGTCCATTACATTGTCGTAATTATCAAATGGCTCGCCGATTCCCATTACGACGACATGGGAAACACGTTCGCCAAGATTGCGCTCATCAAAATAATGTTGAACCATCATGATCTGCGCAACGATTTCTCCAGCGGTCAAATCACGGTTCTTTTTAAGCAACCCGCTTGCACAAAATGTACAGCCGATATTACATCCTACTTGTGTCGTCACGCAAACGGACAAGCCGTATTCTTGTCTCATTAGTACGGTCTCAATCATATTTTTATCAGGAAGTTCAAACAAATATTTAACTGTACCGTCCGAAGCTTCTTGGACGACCATTTGTTTCAGAGGATTGATGATAAAATGCGCCGATAACTTTTCTATCAATTGCTTTGATAGATTCGTCATTTCTGTGAAGTTACTTACACGTTTTTGATACAACCATTCCCAAACTTGGGCAGCTCGGAATTTTTTCTCACCGTTTTCTATAAACCAATTGATTAATTCTTCATTCGTCAAGCCATAGATGGATTGTTTTTCCAAAGTATTTTCCCTCTTTTTCTCAAAGTTTCGCTACATACTATACATGATTCGTTTAGTTAATGCAATACTTCACAAATAAATCGAATAGAACTTTAATCTCATAAAAATCAAAAAAGACAAGACATCGTACCGTATTAGAAAAGATGGGAAAAAAACCATTTTTCTCTTGGTATCATCATGTCTTGTCTTTTTTATATAGTTATTCGTTTTTCAACCGTTCATCGAACAAGTTTTACATATCATTATCTTCCGGCAGTGGTTCTGATGTTTCCTCTTGCTCAATGAATACTTTCCGAGGCTTACTTCCTTCTGATGGGCCAACAACTCCATGAGCTTCCAGTTCATCTACGAGTCGAGCGGCTCGGTTGTAACCGATTCGAAATCTTCTTTGGAGAAGGGAGATACTTGCTGTTTGCATTTCAACAACAAGTGCTTTTGCTTCCTCAAACAGCTCATCTTGTGGCTGTTCTGGGGCACCTGCCGTTTCAACTTCATCTGTCGGCATCATTTTCTCTTCATAATGAGCTTCTTGCTGATCTGTAACAAATTGAACGACCCGCTCCACTTCATGGTCAGAGATGAATGCTCCTTGCACACGGATAGGTTTATTCTCACCCATTGGCAAGAACAGCATATCTCCTCGCCCTAAGAGCTTTTCTGCTCCATTAGAGTCGATGATCGTCCGAGAATCTGTACCGCTTGATACAGCAAATGCCATTCTGGAAGGTACATTTGCTTTGATGATCCCTGTGATAACATCCACACTTGGACGTTGAGTAGCTAGGATCATGTGGATGCCCGCTGCCCGAGCCATTTGCGCTAAACGAATAATCGCATCTTCGACTTCGTTACTAGCTACCATCATCAAGTCAGCTAATTCATCTACGATTACTACGATGAATGGTAAGGTTGGATGTTTCGTTCCGTTTTCTAAGTTTTTCTGCTGAACAAATTCATTGTAACCAGAAATATTTCTTACACCAGTTGCCGCAAATTTTTCATATCGTTCTTCCATTTCTTGTACTACTTTTTGTAAGGCTTGTGCCGCTTTTCTAGGGTTTGTCACGACCGGCGTCAACAGATGAGGTATCCCGTTGTACATATTTAATTCAACCATTTTCGGATCGATCATCATCAGTTTTACTTCATGGGGCTTAGCACGCATCAATATACTTGTAATGATCCCATTGATTGCTACTGACTTCCCACTACCAGTCGAACCAGCTACAAGTAAGTGAGGCATTTTCGAAAGGTCAGCCGTTTGTACTCGTCCAGAAACATCACGTCCTAAAGGTACTTCCAGTAATTTATCTGGATGGTTTGGCTGAGCTTCGATGATTTCTCTAAAGGAAACCATACTGATCTTTCCATTTGGTACTTCAATACCAATCAGTGATTTACCTGGGATCGGTGCTTCCATCCGAACATCTTTCGCCGCTAAAGCAAGTGCGATATCATCTGTTAAGTTCACGATTTTACTTACTTTTACCCCTACAGCTGGTTGGACTTCGAATTTTGTGACGGATGGGCCTAAACTAGCTTTGACGACCTTAGCATCCACACCGAAACTTTGGAAAGTTTGTTCCAATACACCGATATTTTTTTCGATTTTTTTATACTCATCACTTTGATCCACAGTTGGTATAGAATCAAGCAAGTCAACTGTCGGCAATTCATAATCTTGATTTTCCTGTTCTGCTTCGATCTCAAATTCTAATGAGGTACCGTCATCCTCTGGCAACTCATCAGCAAAACCTTCCGCTGTATTGGTCTGTTTTGGTGTATCTGGTACTGGTTTTTCTAGATTCGCAGGATGGATATTTTCTTGAAAACTGTCAATTGGAACAAAACTTAACTGCTCAGGTTCGGCATTTTCTGGTTCCTGCCATTCATCAGGAGTATTTTTCCTTTGCTGGTTCACAGCTTTTTTCTTCTCATATTCTGCAGCTTCTTTTTCTGCTGCTTCTTGTGCCGCTAAGCGTCTTGCTTCTTTCGCTTCTGCACGCTGTTTCATTCTTTCTTCCTTTGCTGCTTGCTTTTGAGCTTGCTTGGCAGGATCACCTTCCAATAATTCCTGTACCCGTTCTCCAATTGATTGGATACCATTCAGCAGCTGATAGCCTTCCAAATTACTGAACAGGAATGCCCCACCCGCCAGTAATAGAACGGCTGCTAAATAACTTCCAGGCTGTGCAATCAAGAAATAAGTGAAATGATAAAGAATTGCTCCGATCATCCCTCCGCCAACGTTATTATCTACTTGACTTTGTTTTATATCGCTAGCCAATAAGTCCCATGTCGTCCCCATGATATTTGGTTCCCCAGTATGGAGTTTGCCGAATAAATGGGCATGTAGCAATAATAAGATACCGAAATAAAAGAGTATACCGCCAAACCAACGTCGGTTTTTGCCAATTGAAAACTCTGTATTCCTAATGACAATCCAAAATCCTAATACGGCTAATAAAAGACAGAGGATTTGGTAAGTATTTCCTGCAATGATCCGAAAGCCGTTTGCAATCAATATTCCTAAAAAACCTAATTTTAAAAAGCCGAATACAGCAAATAGAATCAAGGCAAATCCAACACCAATCGTCAGCATTTGTTCTTGCTGCTGTTTTTGCTTTTTCGTTTTTTTCGTCTTTTTCCTTTTCTTAGTAGGCCGTTTCTTTTGTGCCATTTATTATCCCTCATTTCATCAAGTTTCATTATACAAAAAAAAGCAAGGGAACTAAAGTTTTGTTTGAAAGAACTGTCGCTTTCTTTCATTTTTCAGCTTATTTTACAGTTTTTCTTAATTTCTAAATGATTTTATCAAAAAAAGGCACGGCCATATCCAGCCGTACCTTCTTGTTTTAAGTATGTGAACTAAAGGTTCTCTCCATTTTCTTCAATCAGTTTTTGGTACCAGTAATAACTGTCTTTCTTATATCGTTCCAAAGATCCTTCTTGTGTTTCATCTTGATCGACATATACAAATCCATATCGCTTTTGATAACCGTTCAGCCAACTCAGCAAATCTGTATAAGACCATGTACAATAGCCTAATACTTCTGCTCCATCTGAAATTGCTTCTTTGATTGCTTTGACATGGCTTTGTAAGTAATGGATTCGATAGTCGTCATGGATTTGTTTGTCTTCTGTCAACTTGTCATACTCTCCTAAGCCATTTTCCGTAATCAGCACCGGCATGCGGTAACGGCTCGTGATACGACGCAATCCGATCCTTAAGCCTTCTGGGTCGATCTCCCAGTCCCAATTTGTTCGTTCGACAAATGGATTCTCAACTTTTTTATACATTCCAGGAACCCCTGTTTCTTCTGATGAACCTTTTTTCCCAGTCGTATTCATTTTTCCTGCTCCAACCCCATCTAATGGATTGAATGCATTCGTCGCTGTTTGATAGTAATTGATCCCAAGAAAATCTGGCTTGGCCGATTCTAGCAATTCTGCATCGCCCGCTTCAATCGTAGGCGCCCATCCTTTTTCTTCTAAGAATCTCATAGCAGCAATAGGATATTTCCCCCACATGTAGACATCCATCCAATAATTGGCCATCAGATCTTCTGCATTTTCGGCTGCCAGAACATTTTCAGGATTACTGTCGATTGGATAATTTGGTGTATACGCAAAGCTTGGTCCGATTTTCCCAGGCATTTCTAACTCATGGAATTTGTTGATGACAGATGCATTTGCTAGATTTGCGATATGGTTGACTTCATACATTCGTTTTGGATCCGTCACGCCTGGCGGATGTGCTGCTAATAAATAGCCTAATGAAGTAAAGATATTTTGTTCATTCAAACTAATCCAGTAATGGACTTTCCCGCGGAATGCCTCAAATAATGTTTCTGCATAATTAGTGAAATCTTCAATGATCTGACGTGATTCCCAACCATTATATTCATCTTGCAATGCTTGTGGAAGATCCCAATGATACAAAGTCAACATAGGTTCGATACCGTTTTCAATCAGTTCGTCGATCAATCTCTCATAAAAAGCGAGCCCAGCTTGATTGACTTCTCCTCGTCCATTAGGAAAAATCCGTGTCCAAGCTACAGAGAAGCGGTAAGCTTTCAGACCTTGTTCTTTCATTAAAGCAATATCTTCTTTATAACGATGATAGTGGTCTACTGCCAGATCACCGTTTGTTCCTTTAAATGTCTTTCCTGGAATCCGAACAAATCGATCCCAGACTGATTCGCCTTTCCCATCTTCTTGCCAAGCTCCTTCTACTTGATACGCTGCAGAAGCAGAGCCCCACAGAAAATCTTTTGGAAATGAGGTAAGTTCTTTGTGTTCCATTCATCTCTTCCTTTCCTATAACCTTCAATCGTTCCTCTTTTAGAATAACACGAAACCCCTTCCACAACAAAATAAAATTATGTAAAAAAAGCAAAGGTTCTCAGATATACTAAGTCCCTTTGCATCTATTTGTTAATTTCTCGGCGTGACATCTTCACCAAACCATTTATTGGAGATTTTTTGGAATTCCCCTGTTTTTTCTAATCGGTCAAGTGCTTCATTTATCTTCTTCACTAACGTATCATCTGACTTACGCGCGCCAACCGCAAAATCCTCACTTTCGTAAGAACCTTTTGTCATGTTGAAGTCTTCTAGTTCGTTTCTTTGTTTCAAATAATAGTCCGCATATACTTTATCCATCAGCAAACCATCGATCCGTCCGCTTTTCAGATCAATCAGTGCTTCATTAAAACTATCATACAAAACAGCATCTTGGTTTTTGACAATCTCTTTTAATACTTCTGGTTGTTTCGTAAATACATCATAACCAGATGACCCATTTTGCGCACCTAATCTCTTATTCTTCATTTGCTCAAAGCTTGTGATTCCTGATTCTTTAGGTGTGATCAGCACTTGATCATTTTCCATATAAGGTTTTGTAAACTGCACTTTCTTTTCTCTTGCCGGTGTCTTGGAATAGCCGTTCCAGATCAAATCGATCGTTCCATTGTTCAATTCAAATTCCTTCATCGACCAGTCAATAGGCTGAAAGTCTACCGTAATCCCATATTGTTCAAAGACTGCTTTGGCTAAATCAATATCGAATCCTGTAAGCTTCCCATCTTTATCTCTAAATCCCATAGGAACAAATGTATCGTCCAAACCTATAACGATTTTTTTCTCTTCGTTGATAGCCGCCCAATTATCTGCTGAAGCCTTTTTATTCGAACAGCCTGCAAAAAGAAGAAGACCTACGAGCAAAGCGAATAGAAAACTGATTTTTTTCATCTCTATCTTCTCCTTTCTTAACGAATTGGGGAAACTTTTAATAGTTGATCACCGACATTTTCTGCAAATACGAGATCATGGGTGACAATGATTTGGGTTACCCCGTCTTCTTTCAATGATAGGATCAAACGCTCGACTTGCTGACGCAACTCAGGATCTAAAGCACTCGTTGGTTCATCATAAGCCAATACTCTCGGATTCATGGCCAATGCTCTGGCAATCGCTACACGTTGTTTTTGTCCGCCAGAAAGCTGATAAGGATAGTTATTCAATAAATCGCTAATCCCTAATGAAGCCGCTAATTCTTCTGCTTTTTTGGTGTATTCTTCTTTTGTCTGTTTCAGTACCATTTTCGGTGCTAAGGTAATGTTTTCAAAAATATTCAGATGTGGAAATAGCTGGAAGTCTTGGAATACCACTCCTACAACTTGTTCTTTCATTTTAAGCTCAAATGGGTTGAACGGTACACCGTCTAAATAAAATTCTCCGCTGTCAGAACTTTCTAAGCCAGCCAAGATACGTAAAAGCGTGGTTTTACCGCCACCGGAAGGACCTACGATAGCTAATGTTTTCCCATCTGGAATGATTAGATCCAAATCTTTGATTATTTCTTTTTCACCAAATGCTTTGTTCACTTTCTTCAATTCAATCATATTTCTTCCTCCTATCAGTTAGCGGTAATAATTTAATTTTCCTTCAACTTGTTTCATTACGATTGTTAGAATACCAGTCAATGTAAGATAGATGATTGCCACGCCTAGCAAAGGCAGTAAAGTCGCGTCGCGTTCCATCGCGATTTTCCCGGCACGCATTACGTCACCTAAACCTAATATATAGATTAAGGAAGAATCTTTGACCAAGTTGATAACTTCATTACCTACAGAAGGTAAAACAATCTTTGTCACTTGCGGGATGACGATTTTCGTTACCGTTTGAAAGGGACTTAATTGCAAAACTTGCGCTGCTTCATATTGACCTTGAGGAATCGATTGTATCCCTCCACGGAAGATCTCTGCAAAATAAGCTGCATAGTTCAAGATAAAAGCAATGAGCGCTGCTTCGAATCGATCAAAAACGATCCCAATCGTCGGCAAACCATAAAAAACAAAAATCAGCTGTAACAATAGTGGCGTTCCCCGCATGATCCATACATATGTTTGAAGAAAGTAGCGTAGTGGCTTAAAATGCAAGGACAATCCTAGTGCTAAAATAATCCCTAATGGCAACGAGCCAATCAAGGTAAATAAAAATAATTTCAATGTTGTGAGTGCTCCTACTAATAATTGCGGCATAACTTCAATTAAATACTCCATCTTCTTTTCCTCCTTTAAAATAAAAAAATCCTCTTGGCAAATGCCAAGAGGACGTATTATACGTGGTTCCACCTCTGTTTATTTTTTCCTTGCAGAAAAAACCTCACACAGTCGTTGCAAATCAGATGAAAACAAAAAGTCCTTTGATCCGAAGATCAAAGGACGTTAATCACGTGGTTCCACCTTTTTTTACCGGCTCCTCACGGAAAAGCCAGCCTTATCTGGTCATCTAGCAACGACCGCAGCTGTAACGGGCTCCCCGGATTTTCCTACTATACGCTTCAGAAAATCGACTCCAAGATGTGTTTCACGGTTAACTGCTGCCTCTTTCCACCAACCAGAGACTCTCTAAAAACACCTAACTGCTACTCTTCTTTTCGATGTCATTTATTTTAACTTTACGTGTAATTTACATGATTATTTTTCATTTGTCAACTCTTTTTTATGATACACTAATAAAAAAAGGAGTGTGAGGCGCGATGAGTCGTGCAACCGAACAAGAAGCTTATGAACTACTAAAAAAACTGGATATCTCTTTTCAAAAAGTCGATCATCCTGCGATTACGTCAGTCAAAAATGTCCCTTTTTCCCTACCTGGTCCGCAAGTAAAAAATCTATTATTGAAATCAAGAAAAGGAAAACAAATCTATCTTGTCATCTTGCCTGATGAAAAGAACGCCGATTTAAAACAACTAGCTGAACAATTAAAAGAAAAGCGCTTATCTTTTGTTTCTGAAGAACAGCTTCCTGACCTCCTAGGCGTTCCAGCAGGTACAGTGACTCCATTAGCATTGATGCACGACAAAGAGAAAAAAATCCAAGTCGTGATCGATACTGCTATTGATCGTCAAGATACCGTAGGCTTTCATCCAAATATCAATACCACTACGTTGATCATGGATTTTTCCGACTTTGAAAAGATACTTGTTTACTTAGAACATCTGCCAGTTTATGAAAATTTGTAATGATAGAGTAGTTTTCTTATTTCCCAATTCAAGCGTCTTTTTCTTTATTTAGCACAAAATATATCAGCAATTCTTTTAGCCAATCAAACAATGTAACAACTAATATGAACGCTGAAAACTAATACGAGTATTCTTCCATAGTTAGCCAAATCCATATTTATTGATTCTACGAAAAAAGAAGCATATATAAAAATGCTTCTTTTTTCAATTATAAATCGGAATTTTATTCTTTTGATTTCAGTCATATTTAACAAGAAATATTATATTCTGAATAACAAAAATTATTCTAACTAAACTTTTTTATATTTTTGTAAGAATATCCCTGTACAGATAGTTACTATCAATAAACCAATGATTACAGCAAAACTAGATTTTTTACTACTTGTTTTAGGAAGAATGCTTTTTGATTTATTTGTTATCTGTTTAGGTACAGCTCTCTCACTAATATAATTGGTTCTTTGTTCGCTGGATTCTCCTGTATGAGCAAATATTTGCAATTTTTGAGAGAATAGATTTCTAATTTTCTCTCTCTGTCTTCTCTGGAAAATTTTTCCACGGCGTTATATGGCTACCTGGTATAGATATATTTGTTTTTCCCGGTGTATAACTGTTTTTGATGTTATACCCGTCAATCGTCGTACTGTATTCGGGCACGTTGTCTTCCGTTACAGTATAGATGATTTCTTGACCGTCTTTGTATTTTGGTAGATTTGTGAAACGATAGCGCCAATCATCTTTTTCACTTACTTCTTTGTGTTGGATCGGTTGACCGTCGGCTAATAGATTCACTGTGATCGTCGTAGGTCGTTTGCCGTCTTGGTTCTCATTATCTTCCCATGTTTTTTGTCCTGAAACCTCTTTGGTTTCTGGCACATGAGTATTGGTAATGATGATATTTCCATCCTTTGTTTGTTTAACTTCACTGATATAGCCAGCTACTTTGGTCAGCTCTTCCACTCGATAAGTGATAGCTTGACCTTTCGCCTTTTCTGCCAACCCGTTCCAAGTGGTCGTCCAGTGATTCTCCTCGCTCAGTTCTATTGCTTCGCCTACTTTTTGGTTATTAGCATACAGCTGGACTTGGATACTTTGAGGTCGTAGCCCATCTTGGTTATTTCCATCATCCCATACTTTAGTAGCACTTAGGTTAGTTTTTCCCGGTGTATAACTGTTTTTAATGTTATACCCGTCAATCGTTGTACTGTATTCGGGCACATTATCTTCCGTTACTGTATAGATGATTTCTTGCCCGTCTCTGTATTTTGGCAGATTTGTGAAACGATAGCTCCAATCATCTTTTTCACTAACTTCTTTATGTTGGATCGGTTGACCGTCGGCTAATAGATTCACTGTGATCGTCGTAGGTCGTTTGCCGTCTTGGTTCTCATTATCTTCCCATGTTTTTTGTCCTGAGACCGAAATGACTTCTTTATTCTCATTTGTAACGACTAGCCCGTTTTCAATTTTTTGATAACCTGAAGGGACATAATCATTTCCGTTTTGGTCTACTTCTTGCACTTTAAACGTATATTCGTTTCCACTATCATCATACTGTTGGATATCTTCCCAAGTCACTGAAGTTATTCCATTGTCTAATCGTTTTGTTTCTGCATCAGGAACTGGTTCCCAATTGTTTGTACTTGCTCTGAATAATTTAAAATAAATACTCGGTCTTGGAGTGGTTCCACCGTTCCAAATTTTAGTTGCTGTGATGTTCGTAACCTTTTTCTTGTTATAAACAGGTAAAATGACTCCCTCTGTATCATTTTCATTTATGGAGAATTTGAGTTCATTTGAGCTCAATGGATCAAAGTCAATCCAATTGGGTGCTTCTTTTTCTTTTACAACATAGTCTCCTACTTGCAGACCTTTGATACTAGCTTCTCCCTGTTCATTCGAAATCAACAGGATACTAGACTGTCCTTGAATAGGCTGTTCATCTGCTCGTCTTAATTAGAAAGTCACATTTGGGATACCAATCTCTGTGCCATTGATATATTTGAAAATCTTCAATTCGCCTCTAACTGTACCGTTGACTCCACCAGAAGCTGAAATATTTTTAACTGTATGATTGAAACTTTCTCCATCAACAGCAGGTTTATTAAATTCTTTAAACCAAGCTTCCGAATGATTCTCAAAATTTGTTTGTTCTGGGTTTTCTATGATCGTCTTATAACTCACCATTATTTTCCTAAGATTGACAAAGTTTTTTGGTATAGTTATTTCAATGTAATTATCATTTACTGAAAAATCAAATGTAGCGCCGGGGAAATCTTGTAAAAATTGTTGGATTCCCTCTTCTCCTCTATAAACCTTCTGTTCACCTAAGTGTATTTGATTAATTTCAAACGTACTTGGATCTAATCTTTGTCCACTTTGGATTTCATCACTGATTTTAACTGGTTGTTCAACATAAGTGCCGTTATTGTTAATATTCAAAAACCATCGAATGTGCTTAGTATCTTCAGGAAGCATGTCTCCTGTTTTATAATAAAAAACGCTAGAAGAAGAACCAGAAGCTGGCTTTGTCACATTTACAGTAGCTGTTTTATTACCGCTCGTCACGGTGAATGGTCCCGTATTTTCTTCACCAGTATCGGTTACGTTTCTGGCCTGTATCTCAAATTGCCCCCAACCTTCTACTGAGTCTAGGTTTTTAATATTTTCATTAAACACAACTTGCGCAGAATCTTTTCTAACCGTTAAAGTTCCAACATTTTTATTTTCAATCATTAATGGGATTTCTTTTTGAAATCCTTCACCGCGAATATTTCCTTCACTTGGCCAATTGATCCAAAGATAATCACCTGGCTGGATATCTTGTTTTTTTTCGTCAAACGAGAATTTTACTTTTATGTTTCCTCCATCTGTAATATTCGTTGGGTCCACGGTCAACGAAGTGACATTACTGCTGATATCTCTGCCTGCATCCGCATAGACATGAACAGGAATCAGCGATGTTATATTAGTAATAATAAATAACATTGATAAAATAATATTTCTACACTTTTTCATTTTTTCTATCTCCCCTATTTTAACTAAAAATAAGCCATACTATATTAGTACTCAAAAACCCTTCTTCTCAAATCCTCCCTCACTCATTTCATTTCCAACCTTTCAACCATCAAATAGATAGTTATTTTACAAACATTTAGAAAAAATAAATATGCCAAAAAAACTTTTATATAAAGTTTTTCCTAATAATAATTATTTTTTTCACATATGTTCACTTTATTTTACTTATTGCTTTCATTTTTTCAAGCTATATTTCCAATTCTTGGCTTACAAAAATGCAACATTAATAAATAACGATAGTTTCATAAAATACACTTTTAATTAACATTATTAGTTTATACTAGCTGTTTTTGTGTTAATTAAAGGCTAAAATACAATATAAAGAAACATCTGTTTCTTTATTTAGAATAAAAAAATACAGACTCTGTTCAAATAAATGAACCTAGCCTGCATTATGTGATTGACTCTACTTTTTAATTCATTGAGATGAATAACCCGTTTTTATAAATGCCCAAAAGTAATCGGTGCCGAAGCCATTCCTCGACCTAATTCTTTTTCAAATTTTCCTATTGTTGATATCTCCATATAAAACGGTGATACTGGTTTAGACAATTCTCCCCTGATTGCTAACGGACGTAAACTACGTTCCAAATTATTTATGACTTTAGGATAATACTGACCTTTTTCTAAGCCTGTCTTTGCGTCTATCAAAAGTATACGTTCCTTTTCTTTGATCTCTGGATTTAAAACGAGATCATATAATTTTAGTACCATGTTTTCTATTTCTTCACTTTTAGACATCACGATTTCCTCCCAAAAATATATTTCTTCCCACTACATTCTATAAACAAAGTATACGCTACATCTAGATTTTTTTAAATCATTACTGGATTGTTAAAACCTTTCAATACACTGTTATGGCAACGATTTTTATTTTAAAAACATTCTAAATTAAATCAGTAAAAATTTTTATTCTAAGATTTTTATTAGAATTACACCTAATTTGTGTCTCTCAGGGCAATTCTAAGAACGTTTCAAGAGATAGCGACACTATCGTTATCGAAAAAGGTGAAAACCTATCTCATTTTCTGCTAATGTAAGTTGGTTTAGCTTTTGTTAATATGACTTTATGAAAATGGAGGTAATTAAATATGATTTTTCCTAAAGTTAATGAAGCAAGCTTGAATAAAGGATCCTTTTTTCATATCTATGAAAACGAAGATTTTGAACTGTATAATATCCTTTCACAAAAAGAGGTCATCGAAAACCAAATAATCTGCCATCCAATTATTTACAAATCTATTTTCAAGTATGCATTTTTTGCTTCCAATGATTTTCAAAGAATGGAGATTACCGACTGTATATTCGAAAACTGTGATTTTTCAGGCTGTATATTGACAAAAAGCATGTTGCATCGCGTGAAATTTGTCAATTGTAAATTAACAGGTACTAAATTGATGGAAAGTTATATTGGGAACACGTTATTCGAGAATTGTAAAATGGACTATGTAAATTTATCTGGTTCAAACATAAAAGAAAGTACCTTTGAGCACTCTGTCTTATCAAGCGCAGATTTTGTAGACTGTTCCCTCACTAAAATAATGTTTTCTACTAATGATTTAGAAAATGCTAGCTTTTTTGATACTGATTTAAAAAATATCGATTTAAGTAGCAACTCCTTTGAAATGATTGAAGTACGCTCGGAACATCTAAAAAATTGTACGCTTAATCAGTTGCAAGCACTTGGTTTTGCTAGAAAATTTTTACAAATAAAAGTAGTATAATCAAAATGAATATATAAGATAAATTTTTAGCAATACAAATATCCATAAAAAAACATTGCCTATTTTAACTCTTCATGTATACTGACTCTATCTTCAAAAACTGAATAGTAGGAGTTATTATCATGAATAACATTTTAGGAAAAAAAATAGAACTTAAAAAAGGGATATTGGGCACTATTGTCGTTGTACTCGGTTTGTTAGGGTTGCTATTTGCGCCATCCATTATTAGCATTTTTTCTTTAACTATCACTGGATTTATAGCATTTACACTTGTTTTCGGTAAAAAAGATACGAAAAAAATGTTCTCGAAACCTGTCGCTCCTGTCAAAAATATAGCCAAATATTTTTTTATCAATGTAGTAATCAGTGCCGCAGTCTCGGTATTTTTGCAACAAATTTTGAAATGGGATTTAACAGGCAATCCAATAAATGAGGCTTTCAGCCCGTTATTATTTATTATTTTGCCTATCATGATACTTGGAGAAGAATTGTTCTCAGTGTATTTTCTTGCTATTTTTTCTAGTAAGTTCAGCATTCCTGTCGCTAGTTTCTTGTCAGCGATCATCTTTGGATTCATCCATTACAGTACTTATGATAATGGAAATATTTTACACACTGTAGCACACATCCTTTTGATACAAGGGGTGGCAAGATTGTTATTCAACCAAGCTGCCATTAAAAGCAACTCGATCATTACAAGTTGGGCAGTTCATGTGATATTTGATTTCACATCTATATTGCTAGTCGTTTTATTCTCCTAAACTTTTATAGAAATAATACATGCTCTATTGCTAAGAAAGCATACTTTATTTCCTTTAAATAAAAAGACAGATGTATCAATGGATTAAAAATCCTTGATACATCTGTCTTCTCTTTTAATGCCAGCTATAGGGATCGAACCTACGACCTACGCGTTACGAGTGCGTTGCTCTACCAACTGAGCTAAGCTGGCCTTATCCAAAAGAAATTATATACTCTATTTGACTGATTGTAAAGAGTTCGATGGAAAATTAGTTTAATTTCATGATATTTTTCATAAAACGTGGTATAATTGATGTGAAAGGCAGGTTTTATGAAAATGGCAACTTTTGGAAAATTTGATACAACTATCGTACCATCGGAAATTGGTGAAAAATTCAAGATCAATACTCACGTAATGTTCACGATTCACGGCAAGCCGCAAACTGGAACGATTTCAAAACAATTGAAAAATTCCGCTGTTGTTGAGATTGATGAAACTGCAGAAAATGCGAACTTGATGACGCAAAGCAAGGGTGTAGTAATCGTTAACTACAAAGAACTTAAAAAGATTTGAATTTGACCATCTCTGCATTTTTGGGATGGTTTTTTTATATGCAAACGAAAGCTGTGAAAAAGCTGTTCTGCCTCAAACGTTAAAAATGACCAAAAAAGGATGTGACACAACTTTTGTCACATCCTTTTTCATTTTCACTTATTTTGTACCAAACAAACGGTCACCCGCATCCCCTAGTCCAGGAACGATATAACCATGTTCATTCAATTTTTCATCTAGAGAAGCTGTATAGATATCAATATCAGGATGTGCTTCTTGCAAAGCTTTTACTCCCTCAGGTGCTGCTACCAAACAAACGAATTTGATGTTCGACGCGCCACGTTCTTTCAATGCATCGATTGCCATGATTGCTGATCCACCTGTTGCCAACATTGGATCTACTACAAACAACTGACGTGCATCAATGTCTTCTGGAAGTTTGACGAAATATTCATGTGGCTCAAATGTTTCTTCATCTCGATAAAGACCGATATGACCCACTTTAGCAGCTGGAATCAATTCCAAGATACCATCAACCATTCCGATACCTGCGCGCAAGATTGGAATAATCGCTACTTTTTTACCGGACAACGTTTTTTGTGTTGTTTCAGTGATCGGTGTTTCGATCACGATGTCTTCCAACGGCATATCCCGTGATACTTCATATGCCATCAACATAGCGATTTCATCGACTACTTCACGAAAAACCTTTGTTCCGCAGTTTTTGTCCCGAATAATAGTTAGTTTGTGTTGAATCAATGGATGATCGATCACTTGAAATTTGCCCATTTTTTAAGCTCTCCTTTGTTCTGTCGTTTCTTTTTAATTGTAAAACAAAATCAAGTGATTGACTAGTCAAACTCGCCATTTTTCCTAAGAAAATCCTTTTTTGAAAAGAAGTTTTCCTGCGGACAAGCAAAGCTTATTCTTTTTCCATGATCCAAGAAGTAGATAATGCCATTGCTGCACGCGCTGCCTTTGTCTGATCCATAGCATTTACCATGATGAAATCATGGATGATTCCTTGGAAGCGTACTTGTGTAACAGGAACCCCTGCATCACGAAGTTTGCGTGCATAAGCCTCGCCTTCCTCTCTTAATACATCCGCTTCTCCTGTCAAAATCATTGCTGGAGGTAGATCTTTTAGTTCATTCAGGTCTGCTCTCAAAGGCGAAGCTGTGATTTCAGCACGTTCTTCTTCATTCGTCGTATATTGATCCCAAAACCATCTCATTCCATCTCTTGTCAAAAAATAGTTTTCTCCGAATTCATGATAGGAATCTGTATCGAAATCAGCGTTGGTAACTGGATAATACAGCAATTGTTTAGATATTGGGAGCCCTTTTCGTTCTTTTGTTAAGATCGTCATGACTGTAGCCATGTTACCACCTACTGAATCTCCTGCAACGATTAGATTCTCGAGATCCAGATTTTTTGACTTGGCTAATTTATTCAGCTGTTGCAACACAGCATAATTTTGTTCAATTGCTGTTGGATATTTCGCTTCAGGTGATCGACTATATTCTGGAAAGACAACGACAGAATTCGTGCGGACCGAAAGTTCTCTGATCAATTTATCATGGGTTTGAGCACTGCCAAAGACCCAACCAGCTCCATGGATATAAAAAATAACTGGTAATTTATCTATATTTCCTTCTGGTCGTACAAAACGAATATTGATTTTTCCCCATTCGCCAGTATCTACCATCAAGTCTTCAATATCAACGGAATATTTGTTCACAGGTGATTCTTGTACTTCTTCCAGTAATGCTCTTCCTTCTTCCGGTGCTAGTTCATAGATTCGCGGATGAGGTGCATTTGCATCACTGAATGCTATGGCTTCCTTTTCTAACGAGATACGATCAGTCATGACTTTTCCTCCCTGAGATTTAATGTGAAGACTAAAATTACACCTCATATACTAGAGAGCATCATCGATATTGTCAAAGAATCCGTTTTCTCCCAAAAAAATAAACAGAAAAGTCCAGCATTGAACTTTTCTGTTTTATATGGAATTTAAATTTTTATTTTTTATGCAATGGAAATTTTTCAGTTAATTCGCGTACACCTGTTTTGACTTCGTCTAATTGAGCATTGTCGCCTTTTGCTTGTAATGCTTTGACAACTAATTCAGCCACTTTTACAGCATCTTCTTCTTTAAATCCGCGAGTAGTGATTGCTGGTGTACCGATTCGGATGCCGCTTGTTTTGAATGGACTTAGTGTTTCAAAAGGAATCGAGTTTTTATTTACCGTGATATTCACACTGTCCAAAATACTCTCTGCTTCTTTTCCATTTATACCTAACTCACGAACATCGATCAGCATCAGATGATTATCTGTTGCTCCTGAAATGACTCTTGTTCCGATTGCTTGATTGAACACTTTGACCATTGCTTTTGCATTGGCAATGATTTGTTCACTATATTCTTTAAATGCAGGATCTAGTGCTTCTTTGAATGCCGCTGCCTTCCCAGCAATCACATGCTCTAGAGGTCCGCCTTGAATACCAGGGAAGACCGCACTATTGATTTTTTTCGCTAATGTTTCATCGTTTGTCAAAATCATGCCGCCTCGAGGTCCGCGCAATGTTTTGTGAGTGGTAGTCGTTGTGATATCTGCATAAGGAACTGGATTAGGATGAAGTCCTGCTGCTACTAATCCTGCGATATGTGCCATATCTACCATCAGTTTTGCGCCTACTTCATCTGCGATTTCTTTGAATTTCGCAAAGTCGATCGTTCGTCCGTAAGCACTGGCACCTGCTACAATCAATTTTGGTTGATGTTTTCTAGCTAAAATACGTACCACATTATAATCAATAACTTCTGTTGTCGGATCAACACCGTAAGCAACAAAGTGGTAGGTTTTGCCACTGAAGTTGACTGGTGATCCATGTGTTAGATGTCCGCCTGCGGAAAGATCCATTCCTAAGATCGTGTTCCCTGGTTCTACCAAAGCGAGATAAGCAGCCGTGTTGGCTTGAGAGCCGGAGTGAGGTTGAACGTTCGCAAATTTCGCTCCGAATAATTCTTTTGCACGGTCAATCGCTAAATTTTCAACGATGTCGACAAATTCACATCCACCATAATAGCGATGCCCTGGATAACCTTCTGCGTATTTATTTGTCAAGATACTTCCTTGCGCAGCCATCACTGCTTCGGAGACAAAGTTTTCAGAGGCAATCAGCTCCAAATTATGTTCTTGTCTTTCTTCTTCTTTGGCGATCGCAGCCCAAAGATCAGGGTCAAACGTTTTGTAATCTACCACAAACAACAGCTCCTTTTTATTTTCCTACAATTTTATTTTTCCTATCAAAAACAAATTGCCAAATATTCGTATCTCTTCTATTTACACTTCGTTTTTCGTTCACTAATAGAAGATTTACTTGATAGCATTGTATCATACTAAAAGAATGCGGCAATAACCAATTGATCATTTTTCAAAATAATTTTGCCCAGCTGCTTTTTTCAAGCGATTCATATAAGCATTCCCCAATCCAGTTTCTGGATATACTTGTACAAAAATCAAATCTAACCCAAGTGTTGGTTCATCTAATCCTCTTAGACCTGCAAACAATCCTTTAGCCGCCGCTTCTACTGAGTTGTCGTTATACATATAAACTGCTGCGGTATCTGTCCGCACTTGATCCGCAATTTCGGGGCTTGCTATGACACCTACACGGATCTTCTTATTTTTTGCCCATTGAACTGCAGTTGACCAATCGCCCTCTCTGACCATCAGAACACGTGTATCGGGTGAGTAGTGCTTGTATTTCATCCCAGGCGCTTTTGGTGTTTCATTTTCTTTTACAAGATGCTGATCAATAGCAACAGGAGATTCGATGACTGCTTCTATTTGTTCTTTCGTTACTGCACCTGGTCGTAAGATCATAGGCATGGCTGTTGGATCACTTAAATCAAGAACAGTGGATTCTACACCAATTCGCGTAGCTCCATCATCAATGATCCCGGTAATTTTTCCTTGTAGATCATGGAATACATGATCTGCAGTTGTCGGACTTGGTTTTCCCGACGTATTTGCACTTGGACCGACAAGCGGAACCCCTGAAAGTTCGATTACTTCTAGTGTTTTTTTGTTATCCGGCATACGAAATGCAGCTGTGGATAATCCTCCTGTTACAACTGAGGGCAAGGTGTCTTTTTTGATTTTAAATATCAAAGTTAGTGGTCCAGGCCAGAAGTTCTTCACAATCTTCTCTGTTTCTGGATGAAAGTTGTCCACATACTCTTTTACTTGTTCAAAAGAGGCGACATGGACAATCAATGGATTGTCTTGAGGTCTTCCTTTTACAGAAAACACTTTCTTGACAGTATTTGGCAAGAGAGCATTGGCGCCCAATCCATACACTGTTTCAGTAGGAAAAGCAACAAGTTCTCCTGCTTTCAGTGCTTTGGCTGCCTCTTTTAATTCAGTTTCATCATAACGTTTCGTTTCCACAGTTTATCCACAACCCCTTTTTCATACATTCTTGTTTTATCCAACTTTATCCTCAAGTTTTCCACTGACTGTGGATAATTCGTTTGTCAATAGTGGATAAACTTGTTGATAAGCCAAAAAGTCGTTTACATCCTTGTCAAATAAGTGTTTTTTTATAATAAAAAAACAAATAAAAATTTTTTCATCCACAACTTCAACTGTAAACTTGGATCATTCGTTCATTACCAAAAAGATCCTTTTTTATCGCCACTTTTTTATCTGGAAATGCTTGCTGGAATATTTTTTTTACTGCTTCACCTTGGCGAAATCCGATTTCTAAAAAAATCTTTCCATTTGGTTTTAGTACGCTTGGTGCTTCAACTGCTATTTTTTCATAAACAGCTAATCCATCGTTTTCCGCAAAAAGGGCCATCTTAGGTTCGAATGACCGAACACTTTCATCCATCAGTTCCCATTCATTCCGACTGATGTACGGCGGATTAGAAATAATCACATCAAATCGCCGATCCTGTACTGGTTCCAATGTATTCCCATGGTAAAAACTGATTTTCGTTCCTTCGTGCTGAGCATTTTCTTTCGCGACTTCTAACGCTTCTTCAGAAAGATCTACGGCAGATACATGCCAATTTTTTCTTGCTGCTTTCAAACTAATAGCAATCGCCCCAGTACCTGTCCCAATATCTATCACTTCCAATGGTACATCAGGCGTCTCGTCTAAACACCACTCCACTAACTCTTCTGTTTCTGGTCGAGGAATCAGTGTTGCTTCGGTTACCTTCAACCGATGATCATAAAAATCTGCATATCCTAGCAAATACTGAGGCGGATGATCTGCAAGCAGAAGTCGCAGATCTGTTTCGATCAACTGTTGTTCTTCTTTTGAAATCTCTTCGTTCATATGAAGGAGCCAATCAAGTTTTTTCCATCGTTTTCGTTCCAAAAATAAAAATTGGATACTGTATGCTTCTTTTCCATGTTCCTCTAAAAAAGAAGAAGCCCGTGACAGGACTTCTCGATAGGTCATTTTACCCATTTTGCATAGCTTCCAGTTTTGATGTTTGATCATACATGATCAATGCATCAACAATTTCATCTAATTTCCCTGCTAAAATCTGATCTAATTTTTGGATAGTTAATCCGATACGGTGATCAGTCACGCGATTTTGCGGGAAATTATATGTCCGAATCCGTTCTGAACGATCCCCAGTTCCGACTGCTGATTTTCGATTGGCATCATATTCACTTTGTGCTTCTTGTTGGATCTTATCATACACACGAGCACGCAAGATTTTCATTGCTTTTTCACGGTTCTTGATTTGAGAACGTTCATCCTGCATAGCAACGACAATCCCTGTTGGTAAGTGAGTCAAACGTACAGCAGATGCTGTTTTATTGACGTGCTGTCCGCCAGCACCTGAAGCATGATAGATATCTGTACGAATATCTTTATCTTCGATATCGATCTCTACTTCTTCAGCTTCTGGCATCACGACAACTGTTGCTGTGGAAGTATGGATACGCCCTTGCGATTCAGTTGAAGGAACACGTTGGACACGGTGTGCACCACTTTCATATTTTAATTTCGAATAAACATTCTCTCCGGTAATCATCATGATCACTTCTTTATATCCACCGATCCCGGTAACGTTTGCTTCCATCACTTCTGTTTTCCAGCCTTGTGCTTCAGCATACTTTTGGTACATATTGAAAAGATCACCCGCGAATAAGGCTGCTTCGTCTCCACCTGCTGCTCCACGGATTTCCATGATGATATTTTTATCGTCATTTGGATCTTTTGGTAAAAGCAGGATCTTGATTTTTTCTTCTAAGACTTCTTTTTCTTTTTTTAATTCAGATAATTCTTCTTTTGCTAGTTCAGCCATTTCATCATCCAGTTTTTCACCAAGCAGTTCTTCTGTATCGGTGATTCCTTGTACTACTTCTTTATAACGACGATAAACTTCGACTGTTTCGCGCGTGTTTGCTTCTTCTTTTGAAAGCTGCATAAAACGCTTTGTATCAGAAATCACTTCTGGGTCACTTAAAAGTTCTCCAAGCTCTTCATAACGGTCTTCAATTGATTGTAATTGATCGTACATGCTTATTCTCCTTCTGTAATCATTGATGGGTGAAAGTAATGTTTTCGACAAACGGGGTAATAAGCTTCATTTCCGCCAATTTGTACTTGATCGCCTTCATAAACAGGTTTTCCATCAATATAATGTAAATTCATGATTGCTTTTTTGTGGCAGAACCAACAGATCGTTTTCATTTCTTCAATCTTGTCTGCATAAAGCAATAAATATTTTGATCCTTCAAATAACTCGTTTCGAAAATCATTTTTCAAACCAAACGCCATAACCGGAATATCCAATTCATCCACGATTCTCGTAAAAGCAATGACATGTTTCTTTTTTAAGAACTGCGCTTCATCGATCAGCACACAATAGGGTTTGCTTTCCATGTTCTGAATCACGTCAAATACGTCTGTTTCTTCAAATATCGGCATTGCTTCACGTTTCAGTCCGATTCGGCTTGAAACAACGCCTAAACCATCTCTCGTATCAATACCGCTTGTCATCAAGACAACTGGTTTGTTTTGTTCTTCATAATTATGAGCGACTTTTAGGATCTCGATCGTCTTGCCGCTATTCATTGCGCCATACTTAAAAAATAGTTGTGCCATGCTCTTTTTCACCTTCCAGTTTGTTCCTATGGTATTATACTTGATTTTCAACATTTTTTACAGTGAGAATTTTCATCAAGCACAGATTATCGTTCAAATCCCTTGCTTACTTTTGTTCCAATTTTTTGACAAGAACTAAATAAGGCGATCCATTTATCTTATCTTTCTAGAAAAATTTCTGTCCTTGAAAATTCTTAGGATTTATAAAAATAAGTACATCTGCTAAATACTTTCTTTTTGAATTGAGTATAGCATGTTTTCTTTCTTTCACGTGCTATAATAAGTTAAAATTCCAAAGTTTTATGTAAGGAGCTATTTGATGACAAAAAATATTTTTGATTCCATCGCTAATCATTATGATTCCCTTGACCGACAAGCATTAGCCAAGATTATTCGCGAAGAACTAACTACTTATCTACCTCGCGACAACCACCAAAAAGTCCTTCTGGATTATGGAGGCGGAACTGGGCTTGTGAGTTTACCGCTTGCGGAAAGATTCAAAGAACTGATCATTGCCGATGCTTTGGAAACTATGTTGAAAATGGCAGAAGAAAAGATCCAAGCAGCAGATCTGAAAAATGTCCGCACGATCCACGCTGATGCTTCTGTCGAATTTCCTGCTGTCCAAGCAGATGTGATCCTTCTATCACTCGTACTTTTGCACATTCCTGATACGGAGACTATTCTCATGAAACTTTACGAACTTTTAGTTCCTGGCGGTCAACTGATTATTGTAGATTTTGACAAGAATGAACAAATCAGTCATCCGAAAGTCCATAATGGTTTTATCCAAGAAGAATTGAACGATCGATTGAAAAAAACTGGCTTTGTCTCTACTGCTAGTCATACTTTTCATCATGGAGAAAAGCTATTTATGAATAAACATGCTTCGCTTTTCTTATCCATCAGCCAAAAAGCTTAAAAAGAGGTCACGACAGAAGTGGGCAGCTTCAAGAAATAAGAAGCTACTTCTGGAACAACGTTTATTCGGAAAAAGAAGCTGTGACAAAATCATGTCACAGCTTCTTTTTATTTTTTCATCAAATGATTTTGATTTCTGAAAGAGGCCAGTAGCGGAAAACAACTTTGCCTTGAATCATATCTTTGTCGACTAACCCAAACATTCGGCTGTCTTTTGAAATCAAACGGTTATCACCCAGAACAAGATACTTTCCTTTCGGCACAGTATATTCAAAATCGCTCGTAAAGGTAGAGGCACTTTCTGCTTGTGCTTGGAACCCTGAACTATAAGCATACTCTCCTTGTAACTTATCTTCTGAAAATTCTTTTTTGAACTTATCTAGATAAGGCTCATCATACTTTTTGCCATTAATGGTCAATTGGTCATTTTCCATCTTGACTGTGTCCCCAGGCATACCAATGATTCGTTTAACGATCATTCGTTCTTCATCCCCTGGTTCCTTCGTAGTAATGATGTCCATTCGTTCATAGTTCGAGATTTTAGATGAAATCAGTCGTTGTCCATCACTTAATGTAGGGTCCATCGAATGTCCGTTTACAGTGACTGGTGTAAACACGTACACTCTAGCTAATAAAATAGCCGCTAATACAAGGATCAGAATCCCCCAATTTTTCAAAAATTCTTTCACAGCTTACCTCCTACTTATATTTCCTCGTTATTTATTACATTTTTTTACGATATTTCGTTGTACTCTCTTTATTCTACAATGTTTATAAATGAAAGGAAAGAATAAGTGACGTGTTCGTTCTATTTTTCTCGTTATATAAAAAAGGGGCATGACAAAAGTCATGTCACATCCCCTTATGAATGTCTTCTCCTTTGGCTCCGACTATAAACAACTTGTTCTTCTTGTGATTGTGCTTTTTTTGCAATTAATTTCAGGCGATAAGGCTCATGATAACGCAACCCGTCTTTGACAAAATCACCGCCAACGATGAACAATCCGACAGGTTCCAATGTGTCTTCTGTTGAGCTTAGTCGAATGGTCCCTACTTTTTCCATGTCCGAGTAGCTTCGTCCAATATTTAGAACATACTCTTTCTCTCCTGTTTTCTTGACATAGTAATAAGGATACAACGTATTTCTGTCGACCAAAAATCCATCCATGCGACCGAGTTCATTTGTTTTGATCTCACCATTTCCAATCAAATACCGCATATTCTCGGCTAATTTCAATTGGTAATCTTCGTCATAAGAAACCATGACCTCCTGTGTATTCACTTTATCGATCGAATTTCCATTATTGATTGTTTCTTCTGTCTGGATGTTGAACGCTTCATCAGGCAAATACTTCACAAAAAGCTGCGTGACATCGGCTTTCGTGTTTTTATCTAAAAAGTAATAAAATACATTTAAAACAGTAAAATAAACAAGCACTAGAAATGCAAGTCCATATAAGAAAAATTGAAGATAGTTTTGGTTTTGCCAAAGTCCATAAACAATTCTCAATAAATAAAGCGTGGGAATCACACTTAAAATCGTATATCCACGGTTAAGATATTTAGGACTGATGTCTAAATAGCCAAGGAATTTATGCACCCCATTGATAAGATCTAGTAAAAATGTCATTGAGAATCACCTGCTTGCTGGTTATACGTTTGTGTATTTCCTGAATCTTGGTTTTGCTGTGCTGTACGTGCGGCATCATCATTTTGCGTGTTATCATCTACAGTCGTACTGCTTGGTATCGTTTCGGAGCTAGCACTTGTATCCGGACTTGTACTTGGATTGGTTGAATCCGATGGAGTGCCATCTGGTACCGTATTACTTGTTTCGCTTGAGCTGTCAGTTGTATATGTCTCATCATACGACGAACTAGTTGTTGTATCGTCCCATGTACTTGTCGTAGTGGTTTCATTCAAACTTTCCGTTGTTGTTGGTTCAGATGTCGAGACTGAAGTAGTTGGTGTTGTTTCTTCTACAGTACTAGAACTTGAACTTGGTGCACGGTAGCTGGAACTATTCACAATACCTGTAGTAGTCGCGACAATCGTCGAGATTGTTAATACAGCGATTGGCTTCAAAATAGGTGCTACTTTTCGCATCTTATCTCTTCCTTCATTGAAATTTATTCTTGTTTCCTTACTTTACTACGGACAAATTATACAGTCTACCTTATTTCTACCATAAATTCTTTATTTTTTTCTTACGTTTTTCCGAAAGATTTCTTTAATTTTCATCAAAAACTACGGTCGATGTTTTTAAGTAAGCTTTTGCTTCCCGATTGATTTCTTTCAGATCACATCCTTGCTGCTTGGCAGCGAACACGCAACCACAATAACATTGGCGATAGATATCATACTCTTTGCACATTTGCAAAGAGCGTTCATAGCCTTTGTTTTTCTTGAAATCACTTGGCAAATATCGTGTCCCGTAAATCTTTTGGATATCCATTCCGATTTGATTGATCAAGGCTGCATTTTTCTTTGGTGAGATCGTCAGGGCACTTCCAAAGTAATCGTATCCTAGTTCTTGCGCTTTTTGCGCAACAAGATCTAATCGCATATTGAAGCATGCACTGCAGCGAGCACCACCTTCTTTTTCGTCTTCAAGATGGTTGGTTAAAACCATTTTGGTGAATTCACTTGGACGGTATTTATCAACAATCAGCGCTACATGATGGTCAGTTTTCTCATTAAATTGGTCTACAAATCGTTTTTGTTCATGTAATCTCCGTAAATACTCACTTTTAGGATGGATATTCGAATTTGAAAAAAATAACGTGATATCTGCATATTGAGACATGAATTCCAACGTGTGCGTACTGCAAGGAGCACAGCATGTATGTATTAATATCTTAGGCTTTACTTCTTCTTTCTCCCATTGCATAATCATTTTTTTCAGAACTGTGTCATAATTTATTTTTTGATTTTTCATTTTTTCTACGATTTGTTGGGCATTGATCAATTTGTTATTCCTCCTCCTTCTTTTTTCTAGGATTTGCTTTATTATAAGCCATTTCTATTTTAATCGAAAGCTGTATTGTTATCTGTTCAATAATTTCTTTGAGTATTCCTGATTCCCCTTGTATACTGGTAGAAACGACTATTGTCAGGAGGATAGTACTGTGCATGTTGATTTATTCTTTCGAAGGCTGCAGCGGCGAGGACAGAAGTTTGCTGCCAATCATTTCTCATCGATCCAAATCATCGTTTTTTATTATATATTGATGACGGTCTTATCACTCGTTCTATTTTATCTGCCGATTTTTCGCGAACCAGATAGCCATGTTTCTTTTGTGGACATGCTGTTCATGGCAATCAGTACAGTGAGCGTGACTGGACTATCGACTTTTGATATCAATTCTGTGTTCAATGATAACGGTATTATACTGCTGGAAATATTATTTCAAGTTGGTGGTTTGGGGATCATGATGATTTCTACTGCTTTTGTCATTTTTTCTAAACGACGAATCACATTGAAACAGCGGCAGCTGATCATGACAGATATGAATCAACCGCGTTTGTCTGGTATCGTCCGACTGATTCGTATCACTTTTGCTATTTTAATCTGGTTTCAATTACTTTTTGGGACATTCTTTTCTATTTATTTTTATTACAGAGGCTATTTTGATCGTTGGCGTGATGCCGTTTTTTACGGTTTTTATCAGGCGATATCGGCTGTCACGAACTCTGGATTTGACGTCACTGGGGATTCCATCAAGCCCTTTGCACATGACTATTTTTTCTTGATTCTGATCATGTTTTTGATTTTTGTCGGCGGAATTGGTTTTCCTGTATTGATGGAGTTTCGGGAGTGGCTGTTATATAAACGTTCCAGTGCAAAGCTTCCATTTCGTTTTTCCTTGTTTACCAAATTAGCCGTGTTGGCTTTTGTCATCTTGTTTGTTTCGGGAACTATCTTAATTTATCTATTGGAAAAGGACCATTTATTCCAAGATTCCAGTATGAGTGTCAAATGGATCAATTCGATGTTTTATTCGATTACGACTCGTAATGCCGGTCTCCAGATTCACGATTTGGGTGATTTTCAGATCACGACACTGATTATTTTTTCTTTACTGATGTTTATCGGATGCAGTCCTAGTTCTGTAGGAGGCGGGATACGAACAACTACTGTAGCGATCATCGGTTTGTATCTATACTCCTTCCTCAAGAGTGAGGATAATATCAATATTTTTGGACGGAGAATCGATCAAGATGATGTGCGAAAATCAGTCGTTGTCTTTATGCTTTCTCTTGGTATGTGTTTCTTTTGTATCGTTTTTTTATCTGCTACAGAGGACCAAACACTGATCTCGATCATCGTCGAAGTAACTTCTGCTTTTGGAACAACTGGTTTATCCTTAGGAATTACCGGCGACTTGTCTGTTGTAGGTAAAATCACGATTGCTGCCCTGATGTTTATTGGGCGGATTGGAATGCTGTATACATTGATGCTGTTCGTACCAAAAGAAACCCGAGATCTGGGCTATGAATATCCAAGTGAGAAAATCATTATCGGATAAAAGTAACGATAACTGCAAAGCCTCCCACTGATAAGCTTATCTGGTTCCTTGTCAATAGACAGTCCGGATAAGCTTTTTGTATTCGACAGATGAAGCAAGGAAGCAAAAAAACATCGAAGAAAATCGTTCATCTTCTCTTCGATGTTCTTCAATAGTATTAGCCAGCTGATACGTCATAGTCTTTTTAATTGAGCGAAGCACTAAGGGGAACGTTTTTTTGATTCCTCTCTGCGTTTTGCTTGAGTAAGTCGTTATTGACAGTATGGCTTCTATTTTTACCTTTGTCTACTGCATCTAGCAGGCTTCTCTTTTGCAGCTTCTCTGTTTCCTCCCATTTTTCGCCTTTTGTATTTGTCGTGTCCTTCTTTGAGCTCTCCTCCGTATGAGTTGAAACTGGATGTTCTGTGGCAAGCGCTGATTTTTCTTGTGTCTTATGCAAGTGAGGACTTAACCAGTATTGTTCTGGATTGAACAAAAATCCTAACGACAAGTTTAGAAACATCATTCCTTTGTCCTCTTCTGATTTCTTGCTGCTAAGGTTTCTTCGCACGCGTGGTCGTACGTCAAAATCTCTTCCTTGGGAAAGGTCTCTGATAATCGTCATGACCATTTCCGCATCCTCCAACTGTAAATTTGCTCGCAACATATTCATTTTCTTTTTCATTTTCTTTTCATTAGAAGTCAATGCTTTCGCCACAGCTTCTTTCGACAGCTTCGGCAATTTCTGATATTCTGCTAATCGGTCTACGAAATCCTCAAAATAAGGAGATGATAGTGCGTCACTAAACTTATTTTTGTAATCTTTTAGCACGTCTTGTCCACTACTAGCAAAACTTCTTGGTCTCCTCCTATAAACTATGAGATCGCCCGTGTATGAACTAAGATGTGTTGTTTCATGTATGATCGTCTCAGATGGAACTGGTCTTAACTCTAAACGTGGTATTATATCGGGATCTAAATGGAATGCGTCTGCTAAAATGAATATTCTACATTGTGGATCGTCTGGGAATACAAACGCATTTACAATATAACCTTCTGGAAACTCTGACACATAGGATTGTGAAAAATAGTCCCGTTTCAAATCAGTAGTCACGATCCAAACATTTTCAAAACCAATATCTGCCGTTTTTTGGAGGAACTGCTCTCCTTTTTCTGCTATGGATCGTAGTCTCTCGATAATTTTCTTCAATATCTGCTCTTGATTAGGCACATTCTCCAATTCGAACATTTGAATCAGGTATTTACCTTCATAAGTGTCAGAAATAGCTTTCTTTCTCGACAATCTTTGACATATTTTTTTCATATTATCATATATTATTTTCGTATTTTCGAATTCTAGTGCAAGCTCGACTTGAAATGGTTTGAGAAACTCTGGCGTCTTGCTTGCATCAAGACCAGCAAATACCCGAAAACTATTCTGAGGATGGGATTTAAGATATTCGCGTGTACACTCAAGAAACAAATTATCAATTTCTTTTTGAACTGTAACTTCGATAGGTTGAGTAGGGATGAAGTCATATAATTTTTTCGGCTTTTCCTTCGAATTCACTTTTCTTGCTTGTTTTGGAAGTGGAAGGTATACCTTGGCTTGTCTCAACTTATTCCATTCATCAGCTCTATCTTGAATGACAGGCAATCCATTAATCGTATATTGGCTTTGTAGTCGGGGCCCTGATGTTCCTGGTTTTGATGATCCTGGCTGTGATCCTCCTCTTGGACGTGACGGCTCTGGTTGTATTTTTGGATTTAACGGTTCTATTTTGGGTGAATTTTCCAGAGAAATAGCTGTTTCAATTTGTATATAACTTGCTTCTCTGATACCTCGTTCTTCCTGCCACAGTTTTTTCTCCAAAGGTGTTTCAACCTGGAATTGACCGCTTTCCGGGTGAAATCTCAAAACCGTCATTGGCTCGTTCGCGTCTTTTTTCACTAAATGATATCGTCCAGCTTACTTATCCAATAAGATGAGTGGCACATAGTGATTTTCTATCTTGATATAAGATCTTCCGGAATCATCTCGCATCAAACCTCGTTCATCTGGCGCAGAAAGATTCATTGGATCTTGTCGAGTTTCGAACTTCTCAAGTTGTTTTCCGATGCTTGTACGGACTTCCTCTGCCATAAAGGGGGACGTCTTTGCTTCGAAATACCACTCCATCCCATTAAAGTTAACAGGAAACAATTCTTCGCCAATCTTCGCATCATAACGCACACCATGTCCCACAATCGGCGTTTCTCTAACAGGAACCCACTGATTGTTCATTTTTATCAAGAATTGGTCCGGCTCTCCTTCTTCTAACACCGTCCTGATCCGCCCTTCGCCATAAGCCGCAGGGTTTAGATTTTTTTCATCAATCACTTTTTGATTGTCTTTTATCTTGATTGCCACGATATCGATCAGTCGTTTCTGTTCTTCTGAAAATGAGACTGGACCTTTAAACACTTCTAATTGGTTGTTCTTCAATAGATAGTAGTCACCAAAGCCGTTCCCTGTTTGTAGATCCGTCACCCGTACATATAAATGTTCATCTACACGTTTCACCGGAACTTCTGGTCCATTTTTCGGTAGCCGCGCCTTCACAAAGTTCTCTGAGATACTTGGCGTCTGCTTTTCCAGTTTTTCTAGCTTTTCTAAAAGATTTTTTATTTCTGTACTTCGAACTTTCGTGCTTAATTTCGCTAATCCTTTAGCCATCAGTTTACTGCTATCCGTTATCAATTCAACCCCTGGATCGATATAGCGCACAATACTAACTCCGAGTTTGCCTAATTCAACGGAGGTGGGAAGAAAATGCCCGCTGTTTCGTAACGCGCTTCTTAAGCCGCCTCGTGCAATCGCTCTTGCCACGCCTAATCCAAATTTTGTACTGAGCGCAACCGCCTCTCCTGCTACTGGGATCAATAATGCAACATCGATCAAACAAGAAGGCACCGCTTTTTCAATATCTTGTTCGATGATTCCTGTCACACAATCATAAAAAGGGACAATATGTGTGAGTACATCGAATGCTTTTTCTAGCGGTGTTTTTTCATCGCCTGACTGATAAAGTTTGTCATACAGTTCGTGACGGTGTTTATGACTGAGCCTTAACGCAAATACCGATAACTTCCCTTTCTCACTGCTTTGAAAATCCATATTTTTGAATCGTTCACTGTTTAGATTCACGTTAAGAGAGAATGTGTCGTATGTCGGCTCATGACTATTTATTTCAAACAATTGATATTTGACGTATAATGACGGGTCTTGATCTACACGATAAACGACATATCCGCCTTCATTTTCCAGTTTTTTCAATCCGTACACACGTTCTTCATCCCCACGTTTAGCTACAAACAGATCAGTCTTCTTCAGATCGCCATCCGTATAAACCGCTTCTAATTTATATTGAATATCTCCTCCCAATCCAATCACAGGAATACGCTTGAATTTTTTTCTTTTTATTTTTGCAGATGCCTCATAAATCTGCGTCTCTTCTGAAAAAAGAAACTGGGATTCATCTTGATTCATCGTTTCAAATGCGAGTTCGATCAGCTTTGTATCTAATTTTGCATAAGCATCTGCCACATTTCCAGTCAAGTCTTTGTACCATTCGTCTAAATTAGGAACTTCCCAGTGCGCTGTCGGGCAAGGATGTCCTCCGCTGATATAGCGAGCGATAGCGTCTGTCTCTGTGACAGGCAGCGCGCCATAATATACCAATAGTGGTGGCGGATACCCTTTTAGTGATGCTTTAGACTTGTAACACTCCCGAATCGTTTCTTCTGCCAGCACCTGTTTCCGCCGCCATTTAAGGGTGGCTTCTTGATAATTTTGAAATAGATGGTCGATCGTTTCTTGTTTTTCAACCAGCTTGAAATAGCCTTTTTGCCAATAGCTGATAAAGGTGCTGAGGGCTACTTCTTTATAGGTTCCTTCAGTCAAAGCTTCACGCAGGCGCTCTGGTTCCAGTTGCGCTGTCGCAAACAATGCAGGCATAAAAATTACTTGCAACTCTTCAAAGTTGAGCTCCTTTTTCTCAGCCACACTATCCAAGAAAACGGCTCCTAAGGAACTTTTTTCTGATTCATTGATTTTTGTACGATACTCTTCCCGTTCTAGCAGCTTATCACCTGTCAACTGCACGAGCAATTTCTGATCAGAAACCAGCCGTTTGCCTTCACTTAGATCGTCTGGTCGGTACAAACTCGGCAAGGTTTGTTTGAGTGATGCTTCCCAGAGTGTTTTAAACGTAAATGCCCCCGCCTTCTCTTTTAACGGCAAGTAATCAAACGACAGACCCATCTCATATGGACTGTACTCAAGCTGAGCTCTTAGATGATTGACTGTCATCTTAGAAGGATCGGGCATCGCAACGATGTTTCTAGCTAGATGTTCTTCAAGTGAACAGCCAAGAACATGCTCGAATAGCCACTTCATCACTGTCACTTCGGCATCTTTATCTGAGATTTTCTCTTCTTCTTTTCCTCCGTAAAGATTCAATTCTTTCAAGATCACTTGTGCGAGGGTGTGGAGTTTATCTGTACGAAAAACGGTGTCACCATCCTGATGTAAAAGCCACTTGCTCATGGCAATCAGTCGCTTTTCTTTTGTCACCTCCCCAGATAACACACCCTGTTCCTGAAAAAAGCGTTCTACTTGGCTCATCAACTTTTGAGATTGCCATGGATTTTCCTTCTGTGTGGATGTTGGCGGAGCTAAAGAACGTTTTACTCTTGACGTGTCAGGTAAGGCAGTAGAAGATCGTCTATCGAGCTCCATCTCTATAATCCAACGAGACACAATCCCACTTGCCTCTTCTTCTGAGAGGGACTCTTCTTCCTTCTTTCCAAGGAGGATATTGGCTAATTGCTTGATTTTGACATCGTATAATGTCTCCGGTATCGTTTCTTCAAGTGCTGTACTGGCAGAAGTTGTGGGATTTGCAGTTACTTCCTCAAGAGCTGTACTGACGGAACTTGTAGGTTTCGTAGGTGCTTCCTTGAGTAAAAGCCAGTGTGTGATTCCTTTGATCAGCTGTTGCGGTTCATGATTCTCACAAGCAATCCCATGTTCAATCAAAAAAGAGGAAACCTTTTCACGCTGCTTCTCTTTTTGATCCTCATCAAGTTCAGGAAGTAATTTTTTATTTGGCGGAGGGACTTCAATGTCATTTTCCTGAAGAAAAGTCGCAATTTCTTGCTCGATAAATACCGCCTCAATTGCTTGATCTGTCGTGTTTTTGCCCACTTCCTGCTTCTCAAGTATGTCGAAAGTTTTAAAACTATAACCTGCCTGTGCATTATTGTTTTCCCATTGCAACAAATAGAGTCGTGCCTCTATTGGAGACATCTTTTCCACAGTCATTCCGTAATTTAGACAAATCACCTCAGCGGCTAGTTGTTGTCTTACTAGCTTGATCTCGTAATTTTCTCCTGAAAGGATCCACTCTTGTAACTTTTGGACCAGTTCCCTTCGTGTTTGTATATCCTTCACGAAATTTTGATTAACAAGAAAGTACCAAACTTCTTCATTCACTTTTTCTGTTTTTTCCCGTGCATCAAACAGCTCTTCACTATAATAAATAGGAGAGAGCTCCTGCGTTTTGGGTATTGTCCCTGGTAAATTATTGATAAATTCATTGAATAATTGTTTGCCTTCTTTTTGATATTCGTTAAAAGAAGTGATTAGGACAGGATCTGCTCCAGACAGATCATACTGGCTCGTCTTATCAGTGATTGCTTTGTACGTATAATCTTCTAACCACGTATTGGTTTTCCATTGCAGAAAGATGTCCTGTAATTTATTAGCAGAGATGAATTCTCCCCACCGCACGTTTTCCATTCCATAATTTTTAAGGAGCGTGTACGCCAAAAAATGTTTTCTTTCCAATTGACTTAATTTATCTAAATTTTTATTCTCCATCCATGTTCGAGCAATTTCTGGTAGTTCACTCTCAGGAGTGGCGTCGTTCGCCAGCTTTTCTTTCATGAAAAATTCTTTAATTTTTTCATTCACGTGACTTGTTTCATTTTTTCTCTGAAAAAGGGCACGATCATAAAAGAAGACCGGTAACGGTTCCTGATAACGTGTGGAAGGCAACTGATCAGTGATGATCGTCTTATTGATGTGATGGACTTGTTCTGTTTCAAGATCAACAGTAGATAACGTTGGGCTATCCAACTGATTGGTTCGCTTATCTACCGACTCATCTGACATCATTGGTTCAGTCATCGCCACATTTTCGTCTGGTGTGTTCTGCTGCTCCTCAGAAATCGGGATGGCTTGCGCGCCTAAGTGTTGGATTACATCCAAGCTTTGGACGAATCCACTTAATAAGTTTCCCAAGTCATTAGTTAACTGCCAAAGCTGTGCAGAGATAGACGCTTCTTCTTGTTTCAAAATAGATTCGCTTTTTAGAGGTCCATCTTGGTTTATCGGCATTGGGTTATCTGAAAACGTCCGCTTCATCAAATGGATAAAATGATCCATCACCGAACTGCCTGACACGTCTGCTTGGTTTTCTGTGTAGGACGTGTGTTCAAATTGACTGAAAAAATTGTAAAAAGTCGTAGTTAGATCTTCCCAAAAAGCTTTTTCGATGGGCGGTGCGGTCTCTCTTGGAACCAGGCCACTTTGCTTTTGGGTTTCTTCAAATGAAGCTTGAAAAGTCTGTATTAGCTTCTCGGCAGCATCTTTACCAGAAAAATAATCAGAACTATTTTTATTAGGGTGTTTAGAAAATGATGGAGTGGCTTCATTTGTTTCCTCTGATCGACCGCCATTCAACTTCTGCGATTCAGTGATTGCTGTCTGACGAATGTTTCTGAAATCGGATTGCTTGCGTTCCTTCTCTCTTACACCTTGTTCACTCTGAGACTCAGTCGCTTTATCTGGTAGATGGTTCGAAAACATCGTAATTCCTTGCGCTAACTGCTGGATTTCAAGGCTCCATTGACGTGCGGCATCTGTCAACGTGACAAACTGATTTTGGGATAGGCTTTCTGGATGAAACTCCCTTACTCTTGTCGTATTTGTTGGTGTTTCTTGTCTCCTACGAATAGAACGCGAAGACTTCTGAACATTCTTAGACTGGTTCGGCGGTGGATCCGGCAGTGTGAGTGCACTCAAAATACTGTAGACATAGAGATATCCGCTTAAAGTCTTAAGTCCTTCCCTTGTTGGACGTTGTCCCATGCTTGCAGCAAGCTCATTTAATGCTCTTTGGTTGCGTTCTAGTCCAAATGGAGTCTGTGTTTCACTCGTGTACTTCCCCACTTTAGCTCTGTGTTGGTTGATGTCATTCGGCATTGTTTTTCACTCCTTAGATTTCAATTACTAGAAAAGACAGTCTCATTTCTTTAAATCTGTAAGTTCCATTCTCCTTGTTTTTTTCAATAACTCGAACTAGTCTATGTCACTTCCTTGTATGTGTTAGTTCTTACTCACACGCTTTTCTTAAAACAACATGGTTTTCTTTTTTGCTTGTTTTTTTACGCTCTCCTTTATTAAGTATTTAAACACATTTCAATAGTTCATATTTATATCAAAAAAATTTTTTTTCTGTGGATAGAAAAAAATGGACTGTGATTAAACATTTGTTATTTCTCACTATTCCATTATCTGATGACTGTTTTTTTTATGTATACGTCAAAAATATGTTGTGTTATTTATAATAAGAAATACAATGGAATGATTTTTACTTTATCCTAGTATGCTACTTTACTTTATTTACAAAGTTACTTTCATACATCAAGAATACTTGGCATTTATTGTCGAATCAAATAAAAAATTTCATCTTTCTTTTCCAAATCTATCTGAAAATAAGCAAAAAAAAATGGAAAGAAGCGACCTCTCGTTATCATGAACAAAACCTTATTTTACGGTTAAAAGTCTTTTACCTTCACGAAAAGGATTCTGAAAAAAATCATGTGTTTACCCTTATAAGATACATTTTAAGTTGAACAAACTATTCTAAATAATAACCTTTTCAACTAAAATGATAGAAGAACTAAATATGTTTGATTTGCAAGGGGACCTTACGGCGTTGAGAAGGTAAAACCTGACCCTTTGAACCTAGTGGTTAATACCAGCGTAAAGAGCAAATGCCCCTTTTTTTGATTTTAAGGTACACAAAAAGCACTCATCCCTGTGACCAAACCCAACCAGAAAGGAAGCGAGTGCTTTATGTTTAAAAACTATACTATCTTTATCATTATTCTTTCTGACATAACCTTTTCTTAAGAATAAGAAAAGCAATTTAACCTTTTTTTCAACATATGGTATGATTAGTTGAATTTATTCGTCAGCAAATCGTTTTTGGAGGTTACATAATGGGAATACGCAGTCATTTTGCGATTGCAGTTGGGAAAACGTCGCAATGGGCATTAAAAACTTTTTTTAAAGGCGGATCAAGTTTACCAGGTAAACTAGCGCTGAAAGTCGATCCACATATATTAGATAGCTTGGCAAAAGACTACCAAGTCGTCGTTGTTACCGGAACAAACGGTAAAACATTGACTACCGCTTTAACAGTCAATATTTTGCGCCAGCAATTCGATGAAGTTCTAACCAACCCTACTGGTGCGAATATGGTACAAGGAATTGTATCGACTTTCTTGCAGGCAAAACCAAAAAAAGGACAGAAAAAATTTGCTGTCCTAGAAATAGATGAAGCAAGTTTGAGCAAAGTCACAGAATATATGAAACCAGAACTATTTTTATTTACAAATATTTTCCGTGATCAAATGGATCGGTATGGAGAAATTTATACGACTTATAAAATGATTGTAGACGGTGCCGCAAAGTCACCAAATGCAACGATTATCAGTAACGGTGATTCACCGATATTCAATTCGATTGAAACAGTTAATCCTAGAAAATATTATGGCTTTGACCATGAAGAAGATCGTGAACAAATGGCGCATTACAATACAGACGGTGTCTTGTGTCCAAATTGTCATCACATCCTGCATTATAAAATGATCACTTATGCAAACTTAGGAAAATATTACTGTCCAAATTGTGATTTCAAACGTCCTGAACTGGATTACCGATTGACTGATATGGTACGGATGGACAATGTTTCAGCAGATTTTGTGATCGATGGTCATGAATATGGAATCGAAGTTGGTGGTATGTATAACGTCTACAACGCTTTAGCAGCTACTGCAGTGGCGGAGTATTTCAATGTCGATCCTGATAAAATCAAACAAGGGTTAGGATATGACGAGAAAGTGTTCGGCCGACAAGAAGTCATCAATATCAATGGAAAGAAATGTACATTAGTACTTGTCAAAAATCCTGTAGGTATCAATCAAGTAATCGATATGATTGGTCTAGCTCCTTATCCATTTTCTTTAGTGGCTTTATTGAATGCCAATTACGCAGACGGAATCGATGTCAGCTGGATTTGGGATGGTAATTTTGAAAACTTTGCCGATATGGATATCCCAGCCGTTATTTCTGGAGGAGACCGTCATACAGATATGACTTTACGTCTGAAAGTTGCCGGGATTCCAGAAAATAAATTGACAGAAACAAAAGAATTACCAGAAGTAATCGAAAAAATCAAAGAATTGCCAACTGAACATGTCTATATCTTAGCTACTTACACTGCTGTATTGCAGCTACGTAAAGAACTAGCGGCTCAAGGATTTATCAAAGGAGGAATGAATCGTGGCTAATTATGAACTCAATATCGCCCACCTTTATGGAAATTTGATGAACACATATGGCGATAACGGAAACCTTTTGATGTTGAAATATGTAGCAGAAAAAATGGGGGTTTCTTGCCATACGGAGATCGTTAGTATACATGAACCTTTTGATGCTGATAAATATGACTTGGTTTTCTTTGGCGGTGGTCAAGACTTTGAGCAACTGATCATTTCAAAAGACATCCAGAAAAAGAAAGATTCTTTGATCAACTATATCGAAAATGATGGTGTCATGTTAGCCATTTGCGGTGGTTATCAATTGCTAGGTCACTACTACATGGGAGCCAACGGAGAAAAGATCCAAGGTATCAGTGCACTGGATCACTACACATTAAGTCAGGAAAATAACCGGTTTATCGGTGACATTGTCATCCATAATGAAGAATTCAATGAAACTTATTATGGATTTGAAAACCACAATGGTCGGACTTTCTTAGGTGAAGGTGAACGGCCTTTGGGGAAAGTGGTACAAGGTCAAGGAAACAATGGGGAAGATCAATCCGAAGGTGTCATTTACCGAAATGTCTTCGGTTCTTATTTCCACGGACCTATCCTTGCAAGAAATGAGAAATTAGCAGCTCGCTTGATCCGCCTAGCTTTAGAACAACGTTACGGTAAAGAGTTGGACCTGCCCTATCTTGAAGGACAAACAGCCTAGTTATTCGAAAAAGGGGAATGTGACAAAAGTTGCGTCACATTCCCCTTTTTCGTATCCTATTTTAAGCGACTTGCTTGGCATAACGGTTCACGTTTTGCTTGATATTCCCGATTGTTTTCGGATCATTGATTCCTGTGACTTCTTGGATCAATTGTTCTAAGTTTTCATGGATCTTCATTTCATGCAGTTGACGGCTTTGTTCATCTTCAGGATCATAGTAATTAAAAATAATACCCATTGTTGCCGTTAAATGTGGGCAAGTCAAGTTATGTTCTTGTAGTTCTCTCACTGGCCGTGTAAACCGTTCTTGATAACCTAACTTACGTAATGGTGTCCGAGCGACACGTGTGATCGCATCAGAGATATTTTTGTTTTGGAAGCGATGGATGATTTTTTCAATATACGCATGATGCTGCTCTGCATCAACCCCCCATTTGGCAATCAGCAAACTTCCTGTTTCCTGCAGAACTGATTTTAATTGTGCCACAACTAACGCATCTTGCATTGCTTCATCAATGGTCTGATAACCTAACAAGGCACCTGTATAAGCGACAGTCGCATGACCAGTATTGACACTAAATAGTTTGCGTTCGATATATGGTTCTAGATCATCTACATATAAAACCCCTTTTAATTGGATTTCTTTATTTTTTCTTTGGCTATCGTCAATGACCCATTCCTTGAAAGGTTCTACTTGGACGAATAAAGGATCTTCATGGTGTTGTAATGGGACGATTCGATCGACTGCTGCATTTGGAAAGCCGATATATTTGTCAGTAAATGATGTTTCTGGAAGATATTTATACACTTCTTTTTCTAGAAATGCTGAACCGCCAATCATGTTTTCACAGGCAATGACATCTAAAGGTGTTGTGTTTCCTTCCATTTCTCTTTCTTGGATACCTTTTGCAATCAACTCGGCAATAAAAGGTAAGATATTCGGGCCAATGGCGGTAGTGACTAAATCTGCTTCAGCGATTTCTTGGATTACTTTTTCTGGATTTGTTTGATTGTTGATTCCTTTGACATTTTTTACAGTGATTCTTTCTTTTGATTCGTCTGCTAATTCGATTTCGTATTCTTTTCTTTCATTTAAAGCATCAATGATTGTGTGATTCACATCTACGAAAGTAATCTCAAATCCATTAGCTGCCAAAACTTCTCCAATAAATCCTCGACCGATATTTCCTGCACCAAAATGTACTTCTCTCATTTTTCTCTCTCCTTAAGCAATTGCTAGATTTTCCGTTACTTCTTCTTTGCTGAGCGCGTCTGCTAGTTGGACAACATTGTCCATATCACTGCAATAAAGTGCGATTTTCTGTACAAGTTGCAGATGCTCATCGCCGACTCCTGCTATACCGAACAAAACAGTCGCAATCTTTTCTTCTTCTTCCGTACCAAAATTGACACCGTCTGGCACCTGTACGACACAAATGCCGGATTTTTTCACATATTTTTTTGCTTCATCTGTTCCATGAGGAATCGCGATAAAATTCCCCATGTAAACAGATAACATGTTGTCTCTTTCTACCATGGCATCGATATATTCCTCATCAACGCATCCTGCTTCTACAAGCTTTTGACCGCAATAGCGGATCGCTTCTTCTTTGGTTTTAAATGATCGATTGAGCTCGATCATGTCGAATGGCAAACTTTGCATGCTGTTTTCCTCCCTTAAGCTGTGTGTTTCAAATATTGTGCAATTGATTCAAATTTTTGTGGGTTGACCATGCTATTAACCGATAAATGAATGGATTGGGGTGCAGCCATCTGTGCTTTTTCTGCTAAACTTTCTTTGGCTACGATCAGTGAATCAGGCTCCCCTTTTAACTCCTGGATGTTGACTTTTCGTAACGGGATAGTTAAATGGTTCTTGTCTAATATATCTTTGAGCACGGTCATCCCCATTGTTGCTGATCCCGAACGATCATCGTGGACAAGTAGAATCTCTTTGATTTGTTTGATGTTTGCTGAAAGAAACTCTTCTGTTGGCTCGTTCTTGATTTCAGAAACTGATGGTTCCTGTTTGCTGCTCAATTCTTGAATGATTTCATCATATCGAGGTGAATTCAAAAAGTTTTCTACTGAGACAAAACGCGCGCTCGGTGCTTTTTGTTTTGCTCTTTCTTGTAGTTCGACCTGAGTAACGATCAATGTATTCGAGTCATCTGTCAGTTGGCTGATTGCTTGGTTAGTCACCGTTTGAGGCAAGTCTGCTTCCTGTACTTTTTTTCTCAAGATCGAAGCGCCCATCGCACTTGATCCCATCCCTGCATCACAAGCAAAAATGATTTTTTGTACGCCAGATAGCGCAGTTCCTTGAGGAAGACTTTGGGCACCTTTAGATGCTTGTTTAGCTGCTTTTGTCTCTTGCACAGACTTTTCAAAGTCTTCATTTGTATCTTTCGCATCCGCTTTCAAAATCACTGCAGAAATACCGAATGAAACAGCTGCGGCAACAATCACGCCCAAAATAACAGGAAGGTAAGAATTGAACGGTGTCATCGCTAGAATCGCAATGATCGATCCTGGAGAAGCTGGCGCTCTTAGTCCAGCATCCATCAATTGGAAAATGAAACTTCCTGACATTCCTCCGCCTATAACTGATAAGAATAATAACGGTTTCATCATGACGTAAGGAAAATAGATTTCATGGATCCCACCTAAAAAGTGAATGATCATAGCACCTGGTGCTGAAGATTTTGCTGCTCCTTTGCCAAACAAAGTAAAAGCAAGTAATACACCAAGTCCTGGACCAGGATTTGCTTCAAGCAAGAATAGAATAGATTTTCCAGCCTCTGCTACTTGTTCAGTTCCTAATGGTGTCAAAATCCCATGGTTGATTGCATTATTCAAAAATAAGATTTTTGCTGGTTCAATAAAAATACTTGTCAATGGAATCAAATGGGCAGATAAAATGATCTCTACACCTTTTGCCATTGCTTGAGTCAATGCATCGACAACTGGACCAATCGCAGAAAAACCTAATAACGCTAATCCAAAACCGATAAGACCTGCTGAAAAATTATTGACCAACATTTCAAAACCGGATTTGATTCGTTTTTGGAACAGCTGATCAAACTTCTTGATGGCATATCCACCAAGAGGTCCCATGATCATTGCGCCTAGCATCATTGGAATATCTGTTCCGACAATCACACCCATCGTTGCAATTGCTCCCACAACTGATCCGCGGTCACCAGCAATTACTTTTCCGCCAGTATAGCCGATCAATAAAGGAATCAGATAAGTTAGCATCGGGCTTACCATGGTAGCAAAAGCTTCATTTGGCAAATAACCATCTGGGATAAATAAAGCCGTTAACACACCCCAAGCAATCAGTGCTCCAATGTTTGGCATGACCATGCTTGATAAGGTACTGCCTAATTTTTGTACCTTCGCTTTTAACGAAATGTTGTTTTTGGGAATCGTCCGTTCCATTTTGTCTCTTCCTCTCTCCTTTTGATACTCTAATTGTATCCGCTTACTAAAAAGAGAAATAGTCGTACTTTGGCACGAAACTTTGTGCCAAAGGTTTGAGGATATCAGCAAAATAAAAAAATTTCGGGATCAGCAAACTTTACTTTTAAATAAAAATGTTATTTTAATTTTTTTATAATATATAAATAATAACTTTTGTCAGCATTTTATTTGAATATTTTTTGTTTTATTATGATATTAAAATTTATATTGGAGGCCTATCTATGACATTACTGATCAAAAACATGAACATGAAACGTGGTAAAAAACGTGTGATTCGACAATTGGATCTTTTAGTAGAATCAGGAGAAGTAGCTGCTTTGATTGCCCCGAACGGATTTGGCAAAACAACTTTGCTGAATGGCATTGCCCAACTGCTGCCAACAATTTATGATCAATTGTCCCTTCACAACATCTCTCCTACTGCTTATACAGATTACCGTCGGTCTTTCTTTTTTCTAGAATCAACGAATCAGTTATCCGATTATCTATCGGCTGTTGATTATTTGACTTTGATCAAATACTATTGGCAGAGCAAAGTAGAATGCCAAACTGTTTTCCAACGATTGAACATGACTGAGTACCTTACTTTGCCGATTGGAAAAATGTCTCTAGGAATGAAACAACATGTCTTGCTTGCTGCTTACTTGATCAGTGATTCATCTGTCATGTTATTCGATGAACCGTTGAACGGGTTAGACCCAGGAAGTATTGATGTCTTGAATAGGCTGATCAGACAATGGCAGGAAGAGGGGAAGACGATTCTTCTTTCTTCCCACGCTATCGCGAATATCCAATCGATTTGTTCTAAAGCATGTTTTCTAAAAAATGGAGAAATCGTCACAGAATCCTCAAATATGGAAGAGATTTTAGCTATTTATCGTAAATTGTATGAGGTGTAACTATGACTTTATTTACATTTGAACGCAATCTCTTACTAAAAAACAAAGTAAACTTTTTATTTCCTCTATTGTTGGTCGTGCTCTTTGCATTCCCACTTTTTTTTGATTATGAACTTGCTTATACAGAATTAGATGAACTGAATCATAACTATGAAGAGACGCAACGTTTGATTGAAACGTTGAAAGAAGATGAGAATGAGAAAGAATTTGTGGAAAGTTTAGAGAAAAGCAACAAACTGATTGAAGCAATTTTACGTGCAAAAAACACAGGGAATGTCCAGGAAATGGTCGAAGCAACTTATCATTATGAAAAAGATATACTGGATCGACTGATTTCTGGTCAAAGACAAGGAATTCCAATCATTGAACAACAAAAACGTGTCGAGTTGCTCCGTTATATGAAAGAACATCAGATCCAAAGATATTCAATTTTTGACTTGCCAGCGCACCTCCCTTTAGCGAATTACTACGAAAATATTTTTTCAGGAATGATTTCTAGTTTTTTGATTTTATGTATAACCGCCTTGTTTCTTTCCTCGATCATCTCTTATGAAAAAAGAAAGCAGGTAATCTCTCTAGTCAATCTATTACCGGATAGTATAGTAAAGAAACATAGCATCCGTTTTACCGTTTATTATGGTGCAGCTATGCTAAGTCTCGTGATTCCATTTTTGTTCGTCTCTATACTAGTAGTAATCAAAAATGGTTTGGGAGACTTCCGTTATCCTGTAGGAACGATCATTGGTCAGGAGATACGAATCCTTCCGATGTATGTGTATCTTTCCCAGAGTTTTCTGTTCCTGTTGTTGTGGGTGCTTTTTTTAAGTACAATCAGTTTTCTTCTATCTGCTTTATTTGAACATTCTCTAGTCAATCTTTTAGGTACACTTCTTTGTCTTTTCTTAGCAGAGTATCGCTTGTTTTCTTCGATTGGATGGATAGAATCAATCAGTCATTACTTGCCAACTTCTTATGTTGATTTTCAAAATGTGATCGTAGGAGGAGATATGTTCTCGCCACTAGCTTCAGAACAGGTTACTTTCATGAATGGTATCTTGACACTTGGTACATGGAGTATCGTTCTATTATTCATAGGTATGGGCGCTATCTATATAAAAAAGAGTTATTAAAACACAAAAATAATAGGAGCGGTGACAAAAATCTTGTCACCGTCTCCTATTTCAAATAAACGGTTTTCTAGAATAAATAGTTTTCAAAAGCTTGCATCCGCAGTAATAAGAGCGACCAAACAAAAATAGTTCCTCCTATTTTTCCCTTGGTTGAAGTTATTACTTGATGCAAGGCAGCTTTTTTACTGAGAACATTGGTTATATATGTCCATGTTCAAAAATCATTTGGACTTCTTCAATGGTTTCCGCATCACTGAGCGCCATTACTTGGTCGATGTCTGAACAGAAAAATGCTAAATCTTGTAGCACAGCTAACTGATGTTCTTTTTTTAAAGCCACTACAAATAAGAGTGTCGCGATTTTTGGTTCCTCTTTTGTTCCAAAGTCCACACCATCAGGCACTTGGACTAAATAGATCCCTTCTTCTACTACTTCTTCATCTTTGTCAGTCCCATGTGGCAAGGCTACGAAATTCCCGATATAGACACTCGCTTTTTCTTGTCTTTCGATCATTGATTGGATATATGCCGGTTTGATTCCCCCTTGTTGGGTCATCCACTGACCGATCTCGGTCAACGCTTCTTTCCAATTTTGATAGGATTGATCGAGCAATATTTTTTCTGCTGGTAGCTGGATCATCTTTTCACCCTCATTTCTTTATTTCTTCAATCAGGATTTTCGCTAACAATTGATAAACGATTTCTTTATTTCCTGAGCGGAAGATCTCGGTGTTCAAATCGTTCATGATGATTGCTCCACTGATTTTTCCTAAAAGAATCCCGTCTTTTTCTTGGATTGGCGAAGGCGCCAGCATAACTAACATACGGGACAAATCGACTGGCTGTCTATCCATCCCGTCAATTGTCAACGGTTGTTTCAAATTGAAAATACAAAAGATCGGTTTAGAAACCAATGAGCTGGTTGTATGGAATAACCCCATATTTGTATGAGGAATTCCGATAGGTGCTTGTTCGTATCGCTTAAGCAATCTGCGATGAACCACCTCTTCATCCGTTACTAGTCCTTCAGGAAAATAAGGAAATAAGCTGCGAATCGTTTCGGAGACCGTATTAGGGTTATCTAGTTCTTGAATAAAGAAACGATCAAGTAATTGATTGATTTGCTCCATGAAATGCATCGTTTCCTCATAAGTATCTTCTAGCATCCACTCGTTATTGCTGTTATACGTATTTTTTTGCCTTTTTTTCTTCTCAATATGCGAAAAAGCTTCTTTTAGCTGTTTGACTTCCTCTTCCAGCAGTAGCGGGGAGACTAAAATATATGTTCCATTATATCCTGGTAGAATAGATGTAGAAATAACAATATCATATTCTTCTTGTAAATCAATTTTTTTCAAATCAGCGATCCGATAGAAATGAATCTGTTGAATGAAAGGAAAATAACGTTTCAAACGCAGTTCCAACATGCTAGTAGAAGCTAAGCCGCTTGGTGAAAATCCTGCAATACTGATATTGCTTTCTTTCGGACTTTTTTCCAATGAATTTGCAAAATGAAGGACCATATATGCAATCTCTTCTTCTGATAATTTCTTTTCTTGAAAAATCCGCTCTACTGCTTTGCGGATTGCATTGGCAATTTCCTCATATTGAACCATGATTTTTTCTAAAATCGGATTAGTCAGTGTCTCTTCTTGTAAAACAGCTCTTGAAAACACACCAGACAAATGGGTCAAAAGCATTTTGTACAAAGTTTCATCTTCATAAAAATGAACATTCGTCTCTTCACCTACTTCTTGAATCAGTTGTTTTACTAAATAAGCAAGCTGTGTATCGAACGTTTCTTCAAAGAAATTCTGATCAAATGAGTTCGTGAAGTCATTTAATAATCCTGCAAAAAAGACGATTTCATTTACTGGATAAAGTTGTTTTGTCTCAGAAGCAATCCGTGAGAATAATCGTTTAGCGGTCTGAAGCAATTCTTTGTTTGCCAGACCATTATACGTCTCATTTGTCAGTAAATGATTTTTCGTTACACGATCCATCGTCAATGTCAGCATCAAAACCAAATGTTCAAGTTTTCTATCACTTAGATTAGTCTTTTTTTGGATCAATTCTTCCCCGACTACTTGGCGTGCAAGAGACAGATGTTGCGGATCAACGAATTGAAAAAAGTAATTCAGCGATGAATCAAAAGAAATACTATGAAAAAGTTCATATTCATTGATTTCTAATTCTAATACATTCGCTGTTAGAAGCCGACGGTATTTTTCCGGTCCTACGATCTCATATCCTTGGTTCCGAATGATTTCCAAAGGCAGTTGGCGGATACTTTCTTCCAACTGTTTGATATCTGCATAAAAAGTAGTATTACTGATGCGGTATAATTCCATAAAATGGGCAAGACTCAACGGTTCTGTCGTTAATAACAACTCGGCTAAAATTGCGTGTTGGCGTTTAGCAGTAGGCAAATCATCGCTTTTCCCATCTGTATTTTCTTTTAATTGCTCCATTACTTCTTCCGATGCCTCAATGACAAACGAACCTCTTGCTACTTTTTTCAACGAAGCATTTACTGATTGCAATGAGATTTCAAGATTATCTAATTCGCGGTAAACGGTCCGCTTGCTGACTTTCAATAAATTCATCATTTTTTGGATAGTCACAGGTGGGGGACTGCTGAGAAATTCTGCTAATAATTGTTTTTCTCTGGGCGATAAGTACATCTTATTTTTCTCCCTTCACGAGTTTTTCGTATTCATTCGTAGCTACCCAATGTTCCACTAGGACTAGCTGAGGGATCTTTTCTTTTAGCTGTTCATTTACAGCTAGTTCTCTTTGGGCGATATAAATCGTTTCTTCTTGGATTTTGAGCTGTTCGATTGGTTCCTTTAAGATAACAAACTGTTTTTTCTCTTTTTTTGCTAATTGACTTAAAATCGCCATGCCCATGGTTTGTGAACCTCGTCTATTATTTTTATACAAAAACACAATGTTGACGAGCGACTTTTTCTGTTCTGCTACTTCTACTCTCTCTTTTTTTTCTTTCCAATTTGGTTCGTGGATCGCTTCTTTTATTCGTGACAGCAAGATATCTGTTTCCAAAAAGTGATCCAATACGAAAATTTGACTTTGAGGTACTTTTTCTCTTGCAAGATCCGCTAATTCATGTTGGACGATAACAAGCTGATTTACTTGATTGTTCAATTCATAGACAGAGCTGTATCCGACAGCGAGATTAATTTTTTCCGCTGCTAATTTCTTCTTCAGCAGGGCGGCTCCCATAGCGCTTGATCCCATGCCTGAGTCACACGCAAAAACGACAGAATGAATGGTAGATAGTTCCAAAATTTCTCCCCTTTCTTTGACCGTGTTGTCTCCTTTTTCTTTTTTCGGTAATTTCAATAGCAGCGTTGCACAAATGAAGCTTACAGATGTACTGAGTGCTATCCCTATGCTTACCCCAGCTAGTTGCGGATAAGGCGTATTGGCAAAAATCACGAGTAGTGACCCGGGCGATACAGGAGTAGCTAATCCCGCATCTAACCATTGGAATATCAACGTGCCGCTTGCTCCACCAACCATTACAGCTAAAAACAGAGATGGACGCAACAAGACAAACGGAAAATAAATTTCGTGAATCCCACCAATCGCATGGATCATCAACGCTCCACTTGCGTTTACTTTTTCCTGTTTTTTTGCAAAACAAAGGATAGCAAGTAAGATCCCTAAACCAGGTCCCGGATTTGCCTCCATCAAAAACAGGTAAGAGTGTCCGACTGCTTGTGAGAATTCGATTCCTAAAGGTGTCAACACACCATGGTTGATTGCATTATTAAAAAATAATACTTTTAGAGGTTCTAGGATCAAACTGACAAGCGGCAACAGATTCATTTTGACTAGCCAAGACACGACGGAGACAAGCAACAGGTGGAAACTATTTAAAGCTGGCTCAATAAAAACGATTCCAATTATACAAATAACACTACCAATCAGCCCTACTAGTAAGTTGCTGACAAGCATTTCATACCCAGCTCTGAATTTCGCATGAAATCTAGAAACAAATTGTTCATACAAGATGCCGGCAAGTGGCCCTATAATCATCGCTCCTACGATTTGCGGGGCATCAGAACGAGCAATCAACCCTAAAGAAGCGATTGCACCCGCGACTGCCCCTTTTTGTCCCCCTACCGATTTTCCGCCTGAATAGCTGATCAAGATTGGTAACAGCAGTTGAATCATCCAGTGGCATACCTTTTCCAACGTGGCGTGCAAATCGCCAGACACACCTTTTATTACTAATGACAAGATTCCCCAAGCAATAAACAGACTTAGGTTTGGCATGATCATTTCATTCAAGTGGTGTCCGGCTTTTCTTAGTTGTTTCGTAAACACTCGACTGCTGCCGTTTGCTTTCCATTTGTATTCCATCTTTTTCACCATACTTCTATTTATTGATAGACGGATTTTATGTAGAAAAAGCAGCAAACGAAAACCGTCTGCCGCTTTCAGCTATCTGGGAACTATTTGCCTGGTTCAGACGCAATGATTGCTAGTTCACCTTGGACCGTCCACTCAGAAACGCCACTTGGAATGATACAGCTTGTTCCTTTTTCTAATGGATATGTTTTTCCGTCAACAACAAGGTCTCCTGCTCCTTCAATCACTGTCATCAACGTATAAGGGGCTTGTTTTTTGAAAGATGTGATTCCTTTAATATCCCACTCATATACATTGAAAAACTCAGTTTCTAAATAAGTGACGATTGATGAATTCCCTTTTCGGACTTCTTTGATTTGTAATTCTGGTGTTTTCGCAGGGACAGTTGTTACATCGATCGATTGTTGGATATGTAGCTCTCTTGTTTGTCCTTGCGCATCTTTTCTGTCGTAGTCATACACGCGATAGGTCGTATCGGAGCTTTGTTGTGTTTCTAAAATCATGATTCCTTTACCAATAGCATGGACCGTTCCGCTTGGTACATAAAAGAAATCACCTTTTTTAACTGGTACTTTCTTCAAAAGGTCATCCCAGCGCCCATCTTTGATCATCTCAGCTAGTTCTTCTCTTGTCTTTGCATGATGACCGTAGATGATTTCTGCACCAGGTTCAGCATCGATGATATACCAGCATTCAGTTTTTCCTAATTCACCTTCATGTTTCATCCCATAGGCATCATCTGGATGTACTTGTACAGATAGATCATCTTCTGCATCTAAGATCTTGATCAATAATGGAAACACTGGTTCTGAAGGATGGCCAAACAATTCCTTGTGTTCTGACCATAGTTCATCTAATCTTTTCCCTTTGAATTCGCCATTTTCTACTACACTGACACCATGAGGATGCGCGCTGATCGCCCAATCTTCTCCGATTTTATCGTTAGGGATATCAAAACCGAAGACTGAACGTAAACGGCTTCCTCCCCAAATTTTTTCTTGAAAAACTGGTTTTAAAAACATAGGTTCCTGCATAATTCAAACTCCTCTCATTTTTCATAGCTATTATAGCATTATTTCTGTAATACCGCTTTCTCTTTCAAAAAGTTTTCAACAATTTCATCTCGACATATGAGATACTCCGCACGATGATCGACAGGATGTACGCGATTTGACAAAAATATCAACGCTTCTTGTGTTTTTATATCGATCAAGAAAAACGTACCTGTATAACCAGTATGAAAAAGAATCGCATGACCGTCTTCTACATCTTTTTTTAAATCCCACCCTAGAGAACGATAGCCATTTTTTTCTGGAGTTTGATCTTGTAGTAAAGAATCAATCGTTTCTTCTTCTAAAAACCGACCATTACTGATTTTTCCCTTGTTCAAATACATTTGGACAAAAGTAATGCTGTCGTTCAAATCGATAAAGAGCCCAGCATTTCCTGCATGTTCAGCTAAAACTCTTGCTTTCGGATCATGAGTTTGTCCACGCAAAACCTCACCCGAAGGCAGTTGTTCTGTGGGAACGATTTTTTTGGAAGGAAAAGGAAGAAATAAGCTGTTCATCATTCCTAATGGTTCCAATACTTGTTCTTGAAAGATTTCCACTGCAGTTTCTTGGTAAATTTTTTCCAGCATCAATCCAAGAAGAATCGTTCCGGCATCTGTATATTTTACTTCTTTTCCTAGTTGCTCACCTGGTTCTAGCTTCAAATAAGCGGCAATCAATTCTTCCTGAGATAGCTCATCTCTGTTTGGTATCCATGTTTTGATATCAGAAGTATGTGTCAGTAAATGACGCAAAGTGATTGTCTGATTTTCAAATTCAGAAAGATATTTATGCAGTGGTTGATCGAGTTCTATTTTTCCATCTTCTAATAGACGCAAAACTAATGAAGTGGTTGCAACGACTTTCGTCAGTGATGCTGCATCAAACAACAGATCTTCTGTCATCGGCTGTTTTTCAGGAACGACTTGGGCAAAGCCAGCTGTAAATGATTCTACTTGATTTTCTTTGATGAAGGCGGCTGCTACACCTGGATAAAATCCTTCTTCCATTTTTTTCAAAATAAGCTGTTTCGTTTGTGGGTACATCTTTTTCTCCTGCTTTTCTGTCAGATTCTTACAGTCCAAGCTTAAAGCTTAATCTATGAGGAATCAACCTTTTTACACAAAAAAACTGCGCGGAAAACCACGCAGTTTCATTCGGTATACTGTTTGCTCTTTCTATCTCTAGAACAAGTGATAGTATGACCGTTCATAAAATGACGAGACATGCGACAATCGTTAAGAAAGAAAAAGTTAAGCGTCGCATCGAATGTCAGTTTTATTCTTTTCTTTTGGCTCACTGACGAACCACCATTCGATTCCTATGGCATCATAGATTGTGAGTACTGTATGCTTTTTGTCCAAGAAGAAATCGACTGATAATTGCTGCAAGTGAGCAATCAGTCCTTCCATGCTTTCAGTATCAATCATGAATTTCAGAAAATCAAGGCCAATCACTTCATCTGTAGGCAAATCGATGGCATCACCACTTGCTTCTGTCAATCCAACATGGAAATCTCCTTCATTCAATACATGGATGCCCTCTTCTTCATTATGTACCTTCAAACCAAGGACACGATTAAGAAATTGGCGTTCTTTTGCTAAATCAGTAACATTTAAATGGATTTTTTCAAAATAAGATCCTGCTGATAGTTTACTGAATTTTTCTTCAGATTTTCTTAACAACGCTTCTTGATCCATCGTCTCTGGAACTTCTCTTTGGTCACTCTTATTCTCTTCATGGTAAATTTCTAATTCATTCTCTTCGGGGTCTACGAGTAAAATCCCCATACGTCCATGATCTTCTAAAGCTTCTTTGATTGGATAATTCTTTTTACGTATACGGCAAAGAATATCTGCCATTTCTTCTGTGCTAGGGATAATCAATGAGAAACGGTTCAGCTTTTTGATCTCCCCCATGTGATCATTCGCTCTAGGACTTTCTTCCAGCAGCAACATTTCACTTCCAGCTTCTTCTGTTCCTAAAATGGCTAATTCGTTTTCTTCTCTTTTCAAATCAAAGCCAACAACGTTCTTGTAAAAATCAATCATTTTATCTCGGTCTTTCACCCGAATGGCTACACTTTTTAAATAGGTGGCAGCCCCCAATTGAAAATCTCTCATATTTCTTGCTCCCCTCTACGTCAAGCTTTATTTTAACGATGGATTCTTCTTCTTTCAAGCAATAACTTTGATTTTGTTAAAAAAAGTGTGAGAAACTTCGCATTTTACTTGTTTTTTGTAAATAAATGAGTAAAAAACCACATGAAACTCATTTTCTTGAAATGTGCTTCATGCGGTAAAGAAAAATAATAAATTTGTACGTTTCTATGAAGCTTCTTCTTCAGAAAACTGACTGTTATAAAGATCTGCATAGAATCCGTCTTTTTCCATCAATGTATCGTGGTTTCCAGTTTCTACGATCGAACCATGATTCATCACAATAATGTTGTCTGCATCGCGTATTGTAGACAAGCGGTGAGCGACAACAAAACTTGTTCGGTTTTCCAATAGGCGGTTCATCGCTTTTTGAATCAGTATTTCTGTTCGTGTATCTACACTAGATGTTGCTTCATCAAGGATCAGGACATCCGGATTTGCTAAGAATGCCCGCGCAATAGTGATCAGCTGACGCTGTCCTTGCGAAATATTGCTTGCATCCTCGTTTAATACAGTGTTATATCCTTCTGGCAATTTACGAACAAAATCATCTACGTGAGCGGCTTTAGCAGCTTCAATGACTTGTTCATCTGTTGCATCGTCGTTCCCATATTTGATATTGTCATAGATACTTCCTGTAAACAGCCACGTATCTTGCAGTACCATTGAAAACTGTGCGCGCAATTCATCACGTGAAAGGTCACGAGTATCTACACCATCGTAACGAATACTGCCTCCAGAAACATCGTAGAACCGTTCAAGAAGGTTGATCAGTGTCGTCTTTCCTGCACCGGTTGGCCCTACAATAGCGATCATCTCGCCAGGTTTGACATCCAAGTTGAAATCAGTCATTAGCAAGTTATCTGGTGTGTAGCCGAATTGAACATTTTCAAAACGAACTTTGTATGGTGTATCTTTTTCTTCTGGAAGGCCAGATTTTTCATTGGACATCTCTTCTTCATCCAACACTTCAAATACCCGTTCGGCTGAAGCAACCGTTGATTGGATAGTGTTCATCAAACTTGCAAGTTGAGTGATTGGTTGAGAGAACTGTGTCGTATATTGCAAGAATGCTTGAACATCCCCTAATGTCATGTTCCCATTTGCAACTTTTACTCCGCCTAGTACAGCGACGAACACATAGCCTAGATTTTTAACGAAATTCATCAGCGGCATGATGATTGCCGAAATAAATTGAGCTTTCCAACCAGCAGCATACAGATTCTGATTTTCTTTTTCAAATACTTCCTGATCTTTTTCTGTATGATTGAATGTTTTAACGATCGTATGACCACCATATGTTTCTTCTACTTGGTTATTCAATAAACCTAAACTTTTTTGCTGATCTGCGAAAAATACTTGTGATCTTGGCGCAACGATCATCACGATGATCAAGCTTAAAGGAATCATCAATAACGCGACTAACGTCAATTGCCAGCTGATTGAAAGCATCATCACGATGACTCCAATCAGTGTGACCGCACTAGTTACAAATTGAGTCAAATTTTGCTGCAACGTGCTCGCGATGTTATCCATATCATTGATTGCTCGAGACATGATATCGCCATTTGTATGTGTATCATAATAGGAAATCGGTACACGATTCATTTTGGCTTCCAAGTCATGACGCAACTCATAAACTGTCCGCTGTGAAACACGCGTCATAATAAACTGCTGTAAAAAGTTGAATACAGCAGAGATCAAATACATCACGATTACTGTTGCAATGATCTGCGCAATTTTATCAAAGTCTATCGGAAATTTTGTTACTTGTTGCCCTTGCTGCATCTGTTGCGCGCCAGCCATTACACCTTTGAATATTTCTGTGGTTGCTTTCCCCAAAACTTTTGGTGTTTGGATTTGGAAAATCACGGCTGCTATTGCTAGTACAAATACAGCGATGATTGCAACCATACGTTTAGACATATAGCCAAACAATCGGCGTACCGTTCCCCAGAAATTTTTAGGCTTTTCCCCTTTTACACCGAGATTCCTGCCAGGTCCGCCGTGTCCTGGACCGCCTGCTGGTCCATGAGAGGGACGTGTGTTTGTTTTACTCATGCTAAGTCCTCCTCTCTTAGTTGTGAATGAACGATTTCTTGATAAGTTTCATTTGTTGCCAATAGTTCTTCATGTGTTCCTTTGCCAACCAGTTTTCCTTCATCTAGCACAAGGATCATATCTGCATCCATTACTGTACTTACTCGTTGAGCAACTAAAACCGTGATACTTTCTTTCATATTCGTTTTCAATGCTTGGCGAAGATTGGTATCCGTTTTGAAATCCAATGCTGAGAAGGAATCATCAAACACATAAATGTCGGCTGTTTTGACTAATGCCCGTGCAATTGCTAGACGCTGCCTTTGTCCGCCGGAGAAGTTTCCTCCTCCTTGTTCCACATGGCTATCTAAGCCATCTTCCATCTCTGAAACAAAATCTTTAGCTTGTGCGATTTCTAACGCTTTCCAAATCATTTCATCTGTTGCATCCGGCTTACCATACTGCATATTGTCTCGGATCGTTCCAGAGAAAAGAACTGCTTTTTGAGGAACAAAGCCCATTAGCTCCCGCAAATTATATTGAGTCATTTCACTGATGTCCGTTCCGTTTATTTGGATCGAACCAGATTCGATGTCATATAATCGGGGGATCAAATTGACTAAGGTCGTTTTACCTGAACCAGTTCCTCCTATGATTGCGACGATCTCGCCTGACTTAGCTTGAAAATCAATATCTTCCAATGCAAGTTTTTCTGCTCCATGATATCGATAATTGACATGATTGAAGGCCAATGTTGCTTCTTTTCCAGCAAAAGAAACTGTTTTAGGATTTTCAGGGTCATGGATACCGATTTTTTCATCCAACACCTCATTGATACGGTCAGCTGAAGCTTGTGCACGAGGTACCATGATAAAAATAGCGGAAAGCATCATAAAGCTGATCAAGATCTGCATCGCATAAGTCATAAATGCAATCAGATTACCGACTTCCAAGGTCATATCTGCTATGTAGTGTCCACCAAACCAAGTGATTGCTACGTTTGTACCGCTCATGATCAATGTCATCATCGGCATCATCAATGCGACGATCGTATTAACTTTGATTGCCGTATTTGTATAATCTTTATTCGCTAAATCAAAACGATTTTCTTCAAAGCGCGTCTTATCGAATGCTCGGATGACTCTGACACCTGTCAACCCTTCTCGAAATACCAAGTTCAAACGGTCAGTTTTCTTTTGCATGCTTTTGAATAATGGAACAGCAAAATACATGATTCCGCCAATCAAAATAATCATTACTGGAATGACGACTAAGAAGATTTTTGTCAACTGATGATCTTTTTGATAAGCAAGTATGCTTGCGCCAATCAACGTGATTGGTGCATTGATCATCATACGTAAAAACATTTGTGTGACCATTTGGATTTGAGTCACATCATTGGTCGTTCTTGTGATCAAAGAGGCCGTTCCGTATTTGTCAAACGCATCTTTTGTCAGGCTCTCTGATTTTTTATAGACATCCGTGCGCAATTGCTTACCCAGTTTCTGTGATTCTCGAGTAGCAAAAAATGTATTTGCAATAGCAGCTAAGATACTGATCAAAGAAAAACCGATCATCACAAAACCTGTATGCCAAATATAATCGACATCTCCTTGTGCTACCCCTTTATCAATAATATTGGAGGTAAGTGTCGGCAAATATAAATCTGCCAGTACTTGGATCACCATGAAAACTGCAGCTGCAATTGCTGAAGTCAAGGAGATCCGTTTTACGATTTTTAGCATCTAATTCCCTTCTTTCTATTTATATACTCCGTTTTTCAGCCAAGAAAGTTTCAAATTGAATTCACTGATTGCTTGCTCTACTGAGTAATCTTCAGTTGTTGAAAATAAGCGATACGAATGCGCAATTGTTGTAAAGACAGTATTCATCACTAATTGGATCAGTAATTCCAATTCATGATCATTTTTTACTTTCAGCTTCGTCCGATCAATCAATTCAAGCAACTCTTTTGCATCTTGTTTGTGTTCTTTATGTGGATCATGAGGCGTTTTTTGGCGACTCGTATGAGGAGCGACTTTTCTTGAGGCACGGTAATCCATGTTCATAAACAAGTTACGATAAAAAGAAGCATTCTCACCTTCCAAAATCTCATAAATCATTTTAGAAAAATAGGATTCGAATCCTTTGAATAGATCACCATCGGATTCTTTCATTAGTTGCAACATATCTTTAGAGCTGTCACGTCTCATTGTCTCAAAGTAATAAAAATAAAGATCCTCTTTATCTTCAAAATACTGATAGAAACTGCCTCTAGGGATATCCGCTAATTTGACGATATTAGCAATCGAGGCTTCTTTCAAAGGTACTCTAGAAAACTCGATTCTCGCCGCTTCAATTAACCTTTTTTGTTTTTCTTTCGGCAAATGGAAAAATGTCTGTGTCGGCATATGGATCCTCCTTTCTTCTAAGATGACACATTGTCATATGACGCTATGTCATTATAACACCTCCCACCTGTTTTGCAAGACATTTGCATAGTTTTTTTCATTATTATCCGATACATTAAAAAAGTGATAAGAGGAATCCTTCCATTTGAATTAATGAGAGCTGCCCATTAAAATAGCCACATACTAAACAAAGGATGAGATAAATGGCCCAATCAATTAGTGTCCAAGACTTCAATAAATTGCCGCTCGATGCTGACAGCATCGTTTTAGATACAAGAAATACTTTAGATTACACAAAAAAACACTTAAGCCACTCGCTTTCTATCCCCGCTGCTATCTTGCCAAGACAATTAAAAAATCTAGATCCAAAAAAACTTTATTATATTCTAAGCTACACAGGCAGACGATCAGAAGCATTAGCCGATCAACTTACTGCTAGCGGATTTCGTGCTGTTTATATCATTGGTGGGATGGAAGCTCTTCAGTCAAGCGTTGCTTGAACATTGCTTGTTAGATTCAAAGGGGGCTGTGACAAAAATCGTGTCACAGCCTCTTTTATATCCTGTCTTTTTTTAGTTATTTATTCTTCAACCTTATCAATATGACTTGATAGCCTTTTCTTTTTCGAGTAAACTGATTTTGTTAGTCATAGTTATAACAATCATAGCAATAAAAGGAGAAGGTAAGCATATGGCATCTGTTTTAGTAGTCAAAGGTCATCCCCTAACTGCAGAAGAATCACGTACAGTTAAGGCATTGACGTCTTTTTTAACAAGTTATAAAGAAAATCATCCAGATGATGAAGTGACTGTTTTGGAACTTTATCGCGATGATATTCCGGAAATCGATGAAGAATTATTATCAGGTTGGGAAGCATTACGTGCTGGTGCAGAATTCACTTCCTTATCAGAAAGTCAACAACAAAAAATTGCTCGTTTCAATGAATTGACTGATCAGTTCCTTGCTGCTGATAAAATCGTTATCGCAAACGCCTTATGGAATCTAAATATCCCAACAAAATTAAAAGCTTGGTTCGATACCGTCAATGTAGCTGGAAAAACGTTCCGCTATACAGAAAACGGGCCAGAAGGATTAGTGACAGGTAAAAAAGCACTGCACATCCAATCTAACGGCGGTGTATACAACGGACAAGACTTTGCCTCTCAATATGTAAAAGGTATTTTGAACTTTGTAGGCATCGATCAAGTAGATCAACTATTCATCGAAGGAATCGATTATGACCCTGACCGTGCAGATGAGTTGATGCAAAATGCATTAGATAAAGCTGCTGCTTTAGGTAAATCATTTTAAAATTGAGGTAAATGTATATAAAAGAGACAGAGGGAAAAATCTTCAAAGCAACATTTGTGCTTTGGATATTTTCCTCTGTCTCTTTTTGTTATTCTTTCTGCTTTTTCAACGGATTTTCTTCATAAAGAGAAGAAATCGTTGTGTACCATTCAAAAACATGAGTAATCACTACTTTAGCTGCTGCATAAACAGGAATCCCCAAGATCACACCAACAATCCCAAACAATTTCCCTGACGTCAGCAGAACTAATAAAATCGTTACTGGATGGATTGCTAACTGATTTCCCAACACTAATGGAGAGATCAAGCGTCCTTCTATTGTCTGTTCTACTGCAAAAACGATCAGTACCTTGATGATCATGAATGGACCTGCCACAATAGCTAAAAAGATGGCTGGAATCATTGCTAAAAATGAACCTAAGTAGGGGATCAGATTCAAGAACCCTGCAATGATCCCCAACGTGACAGCATATTCTAAACCAATGATCGCAAAACCAATCATAAACATGATTGCCACAGCAAAAGCCACAGTTAGTTGCCCTCTTATATATGAAGAAACTTGACTATTCATTTCACTCAGCACATTCAACGTCGGTTTTTGCATGCGCGTTGGTAAAAACTTGACGAAATAAGGGGCTAATCGCTTACCATCTTTCAATAAATAAAATAAGATAAACGGCATCGTCAGCAAAGCTACTAAAATAGTCGCTACCGCACCAACAAAACTCCCAAGACTCTGAACTGTACTCTTAGATATGTCTTGGATCATATCACCTGCTGAATTCATGAACTTATCACCTGCTGTTTCTAACTGTTCACGAAATTGGTTGAACAGCGGGTCTCTCAAGATCTCGGTCAATTTATTATCGATCGTATCAACGTATTGAGGAAAGTTACTGATAAAGCTGACTGTTTGCTCTTGGATCTTAGGTATGATCACTACGCTTCCCCATACGATTAATGCAACGACCAAAACAAACAGCCCAATGATACTATAGAGCCTTGGTACTTTTCGCTTCTCAAAGTAATCAACTACCGGATTCATCAAGTAATACAAGATGCCTGCTAGAATGATAGGTAGTCCTACGATTGCTAAAAATTGCCAGATCGGTGCAAACAAATAAGAAACTTTTGTAAATAAAAAGACGATCAGCAATATTAACAATACAACAAGTAAAGCTGTGACCACTTGATTATTTAAAAACCAGCGCCAAAACCAAGACACCGGTCTGTTCTTCTTATTTTTCCCTTCCATAAGTCCTCCTGTTAGTTATAAATAATTTGGCTTCCCAAACCAATAGCAGGCAGTTCATGCGGATGAAGATAGATTCCGTTTGCAATTTGTCCTTCTTCTGGACAGGTATCAAAAATCAATGATACGTGAGCTACCGTCTCTAAATTTCCATTGGCCATCGGACCGACATAATCGATCGTATACGACTGATCATCAAAAGTAATCGTTCCGCCTGCTTTCAAAGAAAAAGGTTCGTCTTTCGACACCTCTTGAATCACCGAATATTTTCGCAAGGCAGCTGTTGCTGTTTTATCGAACAAAATCAGCATCGGTTCTTCCTTGTTTATTGCTTCTGTTCCAATTTCTGTAATCGTTGCCTGAATCATCGCACTCTCTCCTTTACTTGCTTTCAAAAACAGTATAACACATTCTCATTCTTTAGCCTTGGGGAATAATTATGTGATAGAATAAAGACGAAAACTATTTCATTACCATTAGGAGGAATCAGCTCATATGATCGAAAAGATAATTTTAGGAACCTATACGCGTCGCGAAAGCAAAGGAATCTATACGATCGACCTTGATACAGAAAAAGAAGAATTATCCAGTCTTTCATTGGCTGTTGAAGAGAACAGCCCTACCTACCTAGCAAAAAGCAAAGCTGGCAATCTTTACACGGTCACCAGTATAGACGGATTAGGTGGTGCCGGTGCGTACGATAAGGATTTTCGTTTTTTGAATGCGGTAACAGAGTCTGGGGCTCCTTTATGTTATGTAGCGGTTGATGAAACACGGCAATTGCTCTATGGGGCCAACTACCATAAAGGCGAAGTAAATGTCTATCACATATTAAGAGATGGCGAGCTGAAAGCAGCGGATTCAGTATTCCATCAAGAAGCGACAGGCCCTCATAAAAACCAAGATCATGCGCATGTCCACTATACGGATCTGACTCCTGACCAACGATTAGTCGTATGTGATCTTGGTACAGATCGTGTGTATACTTATGATGTGTCCGAAAACGGCAAATTGAATCTTGTCACTACCTTCACTGCAGAGCCAGGAACAGGCCCTCGCCATCTCGTCTTTCATCCGAATGGACAATTCGCCTATTTATTTGGTGAATTAGACAGCACAGTCCGAGTGCTTTCTTATGATAAAGAAACAGGTGATTTTGAAGAATTACAGAAAATATCGACTTTGCCAGAAGAATACGACGGTGAAAATGGAGGGGCTGCTATTCGCATTTCCAATGATGGCAAGTTCCTTTATGCTTCTAATCGGGGACACAACTCGATTGCCGTATTCGCAGTTTCCGAAGATGGTTCTCACATTCAAAATAAACAAATCATCTCAACAGAAGGAGATTTTCCTCGCGATTTCGCACTAGATCCAAGCAATGGTTTTGTCGTATGTGCCAATCAGAATACCGATAATCTGACATTATACCGCCGTCATCCTGAAACAGGATTACTAGAATTATTGCAAAAAGATGTCTATGCACCAGAATGTGTCTGTGTTTATTTTGATCGTTAGCAAAAAAAGGAGAATAAAATGAATCAGCAAGACGTATTAGACAGGCTGCGGGAAGAACTGAATATTCCTTTCTTTGATGGAAAAATCGAAGATAAAGAGTATAGCGAAGAGGAATATCAGAAACTCAAAGCCGATTTACAGAACTACTTTGAACAATATGTACGGAATGTAGAAAACTAATCAGCCTTCCATACTATCTGAAAAAGACATCAGCGCAAGACTTTTTCGTCTGTTCTGATGTCCTTTTCTATAAATAAAAAAACCGCCGAGTTGGTTAGACTCTGCGGAAAAGGAGTATTTACTCAATTTTGAGTAAGTACAAGGTTGTTGGTTATAGGTATGTTCTTATCATAAAGGATTTTGTTTACTCTATCATAAAGACAATATTACATTTATATTAGATAACTCTAGTTTTTATTGTCATCAAATTTTTCTTTTATTTTTTCAATAACAAATTAGTCATTTTTTGGATGGCAGCTGTCAATTGGTCAGTCGCTTGGTCTTGTTTTGCTTCAGATGTATTGAATAAATCTTTATCTATCCCTGACTCAAGATCAATACTTTGAATCATTTCTTCACAGCCTGCTACATATGAAAGATAAGCTTTTTCAAAATTTTTATGAATGCCCATTGCTTTTGCTGGTGGGCGCAATGTACTGACTTTCTTAAGCATTGCCCGATATTTTTTTGTTCCTTCTTCAAATAACTGGACGGTCTCTTCAAGGGTCGATCTGTCCAGTTCACTTGTTTTTCCTTCATCGATTGCGTTTCTGATCACTTCATATTTCGGATGCATTCCTTCTCCGATTGCTTCTGTTTCCTTGACGATTTGATCGATGGACTGCACATAATAGCCAATATTCGGTAACATGTTTGTTTTCCTACTTTCTCCATTGTTGTTATTATTTATTCTACTTGTTTTTATCCTCAAATGACAAGTACTTGAAAAAATTTAATGGTTTCTATAAAGCTCGCCATTCTTATTCGTGCTCAAAGAAACCTTCTGCTAAACTATATTGTTTCCCTGCGACAATGTCATATTGGATCAATTGATATTCGTCGTAAATCTCTTGTTGCGAGCGATTGAATTGCGCTTCTTTATACCACTGTCCGTTTTGATAGTACAGTTCTCGTTCAAACGCCGGAAGTTCTTGTTCTAATGATAAAAGCAGCTGATAAAAGCCATTCGTTGTCTGATTCGTCTGTTCCATTAGATTCGCTGCAAAATAAAAAGGACTGGTGATTGCATCTTGAGTCGTTTGCTTTTCTAATTTTCCTTTACTGTCAAACATCAAGAATTGTGTTTCATGTAATGTTTGTTTATCATTTTTGGCTTGGATGGTATCTGAATAGATCCCTGGCAGATGATCCCCCCAAAAAACAACTAGAGTCCTTCTAGAAAGATTCTTCAATTCTTCCGTGAACTGCTTCAGTGCCGTGCTGCTATAGGAAATATCTTGCAGATAATTCTCTAAGTCAAGCGTCCCACTTCCATCTGAAATCTCTGCAGAATAGCCCAGTTTATCATACTTTCCATTGTAAGGCATATGTGTCTGCATCGTGACTAAATGAATGAACTGAGGTGTTTTTTCTTCCTTGAGAAGTGTCATTATTTCTTTGTAAGCTGACTCATCAGAAATATATGGATTATTCTCTATCGTATCCGTATAGGTCATCGTACGCTCGCTGATGAACTGGTCAAATCCTAATGTCTGATAAACATCCTCTCTTTTATACATCGAAGTATTGTATGGATGGATCGCTGTCGTCTGGTATGATTGTGCGTTTAACGCTGAAACGATAGAAGGAAGCTGATCCATTTTTGGTACTAGCATCGTGTAAGGAGTGGTGAGTTGCGCATTAAACAACGCCATAGAAAAACCAGTCAATGCTTCGAATTCGATATTTGCTGTTCCACCGCCATAGTTTTGAGAAAGCATATTGCCACTATATGTTTGATCAGCTACTTCATAATAATCTGCCAATGGCTCACCAGATACTTCTACGCCGTTTAATCGACTAGGATCTGAGAAACTTTCACTCATCACGAACACGATGTTCGGCGACTCTTCCTCTACAGCTTTATTTTTTTCATCTGCTAGCTTCTGGTATTTTTCAGTGATTTCTTTGATCTTTGCTTTCGAATATCCTTCAGGTTCATCCATTGGTTCTACCTTCAGATTGTACAAAAACCCACCGATAAAACCAGTGTTATAGTAGTTCATTTTCTGACTGTAAGGTATCCATAGTGCCGTTTTATTATATGCTTTTCGCAACAAATTATCGGGATTGTTGAAATTACTGATATACCCTAGCAGTCCAATTGCCACAAGCAGTGTCGTTAATCGGATCAATTGGAATCGCCTTCCTTTTTTCAGGCTTCGAAACATGTACCAGCAAAACAATCCTAGCACGGTTCCTGCGGCAGCTAAAATCACTGTAAACAGCATAGTGCCGGTCATATCTTTCAGCAATCCGATTTCAGTGATCATCTTCAAATCGTCTGGATAAATCGGTTCTTGCCGATAACTCATTTTCATATAATTTGCAAAACCTAATACACCGATGGCTACGACATACGTAAGGGAACCTAAAGGGACAGATCCTGCTAGTGCAATCAGAAAAATAAGAATGATCAGCAAGACGAGACAGGCTAAGAAGAATTTTTCCGTATGCCAAGAAAAAGCAAATTTCAACGCAAGGTCTACGGATAGATTATTTTGACACCACTGCAAAAATAAATTACTAAAAACAACAAGAAAAAAGATACTGATGATCGCTGCTGTTCCTTTTAAAATCTTTTTCTGTTTGGTCGAAAGTCTGCTTATATATCTTTTCAAATGCTTGCTCCTTCATTTCTATCAATAAAAGAATGTTGCTTCTCTTATTTTAGTTGTACGAAATTCGAAAGTAAAGAACGGAAAGAAGAATTAATGAAATCCAAATATTCTCTTTCTTTATGGCCTTTCTGGTTTCTTTAATAAGCGGACCTTTCGTACTCCAGAAATTTTTTCTAGCTGTTGTTTCACTTGATTGAGCTGTTCAAAATCAGTACTGTCTATGTCAATCAATATGTAGACATGCTCATTCTTATGGTTACGCGATATATCTGCGATCGCTAGCTCGTTCTCATTCAGCAGAGAAAATATCTCTGCTAATATATTGGTTTTCTTTTGATAAAATATAGTGAATCGAAACGGCGCTTGGAAAAACATTCGTGCGGATGGATAATTGACCGCTTCTCTAACCGTACCGAACAACAGATAATCTTTTAAGGATTCAACTGCCAAACGTCCGCTGTCTGCCAAAGCTTCCTGAGTCGATCCCCCTAGATGAGGCAACATAAGTATACGGTCATTTTCTAAGAACTCTTCTTCTGGGAAATCAGTCACGTATTTGGCCAGATGTTGTTTTTCCAATGCTTGCATAACAGCATATTTATCAACAATTTCACTTCTTCCTACATTGATAAGTACAGCATCTTTTTTCATTTTTTCTATATTCGCCTGATTGATCAATCCTTTTGTATCTTCTGTCAACGGCAGCATGACTACGATGTAATCCGAGGCAGAAAGAACTGTTTCTAAATCTGCTTGCCGAACATAATCCAACTGGGCATCGCGGATAGAATAACCCAAGACATCCATCCCTAAGCCATAGCAACTTAGCGCTACTTTTGTGCCTATCGCTCCAAGACCAAGAAGACCGATGGTTTTGCCTTGCAACTCTCGTCCCACATAAGCACTTCTTTTGTTTTCTGCTTGTTCTAAAATATTAGGACCTGTTAGTGTTTGTACCATACGACTTGCCTCGATTATCGGACGGGAAGATAAGAGCAAACAGCACAAAACAAGCTCTTTTACTGCATTAGCATTTACACCTGGTGTATTCATGACGATCGTCCCGTTTTCAGAAGCTTTTTCAACGTTGATCGTGTTCACCCCAACACCAGCTCTTGAAATTGCTAGCAAATCTGGTGTAAGCCATTCATCTTTCACTTTCGTACTACGAATAACTATTCCTTCGGCTGGCAAATCATCTATTATTTTGAAATATTCCCCTTGTAACTTTTCTATCTCTTGTTCTGGAATAGCATCAATCAAATGAACGTGATACATAAAACCCCCTCCTTACTACCAAGTATCTCGAAATTTCTGCAATTAGACAACTGTTTACCATTTGGCTTCCTAGAAGCAAAAATAGCAGTTAGAGCAGAGTAGGCTTAGTGATAAAAATAAGGCCATGACAAGTTACTGCCATAAGCCTTATTTTTGAGAGCAAAATATTGTGGGTGAGATTTCTTGATAAATGGTGTTCAGTTAGCTGACATTGATAATAAGACTAAATTTCAAAAAAGTTGAAAAGCAAATTTCGTCAATCTCTTCTTTTTTCTTAAAACTAAGCGGCTTTTTCACAACCTCTTTTTATCTAATAACAACTGTTTCCAACTCAACTAATTTTGCCCATGTTTCAATTTGATCGGTTGTTAGATTTAGCGAGACAACGGTATGATGCCCGCCACCTGCCTGAATCCATGAATGAACACCTTCATGGAAATTCGGTTTAGTTTTCCATAACACACGTGCAACAGGTAAATTAGGTGCTTCAGTCGTTGGTTCAAAGGCTTCTACTTCATTGATCAGCAGTTTATAATGCGTACTGAAATCTGCCATCGATACGACTACCCCTTCTCCTGCTTTCCCATCAAATACAAGACGCGCCGGATCTTCTCTATCTCCCATTGATAAAGGAGAAACAACGATTCTTGGTTTCGTCGCAGCAAGCGTCGGATCTACTTCCATCATATGGGATTCCAAGATTGCTTCTTGGCCACTAGCTAGCTCGTAAGTATAATCTTCCATGAATCCTGTATCTTTTCCTCGAGCCATGATTTTCAGCAACCGATCAATCGCTGCAGTTTTCCAGTCGCCTTCCCCGGCAAAACCGTATCCTTCTGCCATCAAACGTTGTACAGCTAGTCCAGGCAGTTGTTTCATCCCATATAGGTCTTCAAAATTAGTCGTAAAAGCGTTATAGCCTCCTTCTTCTAAGAAACGGCGAATACCGATTTCCTGCTGAGCTTGTACTTTTACATGTTCTTCCCATGTCTTTTCTTCATAATCACCATAGTCGAAGGTATACAATTCCTTGTACTCTTCAAATAATTGTTCGACTTCTTCGTCTGATACGCGATCGATTACTTGTACAAGATCTCCGATACCAAAATAATCAACAGTCCAACCAAATTGAATCTGTGCTTCCACTTTGTCTCCTTCTGTGACACCCACGTTTCTCATGTTGTCACCAAAACGAGCCACTTTTATTCCAAAACTTTCATTATATGCTACTGCAACATCCATCCAAGCAGCAATCTCTTTTTGGATCTCAGGTCGTTTCCAGTAGCCAACGACGATTTTATTTTGTTTATTTAATCGAGCATTGATGAACCCATATTCGCGGTCACCATGAGCGGATTGATTTAAATTCATGAAATCCATATCGATCGTTTTCCAAGGAATGCTTTCGTTATATTGCGTAGCTAAATGAAGCAATGGTTTTTGTAGAAGCTTTGTCCCACGGATCCACATTTTTGCTGGTGAGAAAGTATGCATCCAAGTGATCACACCTGCTACTTCTTCTCGATAATTGACCTCTTTCATGATTTTTGTGATCGTGTCAGCAGTAACTGCTAATTCTTGAAGGCGGATAGGATAAGGCAATTGTCCATTTTCATTCAGTTCATCGACCATTTCTTGTGCATGTTTCTTTACTTCTCGCAGTGCTTCTTCCCCATATAAATGCTGTGATCCTACAACAAACCAAAATTCTTTTTCTCCAATATTCAACATAATTAGCCACTCCTTTTATTTGTTTTGTCCGTAATACGCATTTTTTCCGTGTTTTCGTAAATAATGTTTATCTAAAATCCGTTGAGGCAGCTCTTCTGAAAATGAATTGAGCTGTCTGGTAAATAAATTCATCTTGCATACTTCATCTAGTACGACTGCGTTCATTACCGCACTTTGCGCATCTTTCCCCCAAGTAAATGGACCGTGTCCGTGTAAAAGTACCCCTGGAATTGCTAAGGGATCAATTTTGCGTTCTTTGAATGTTTCTATGATAACTTTTCCTGTTTCATATTCGTACCCGCTGTCGATTTCCTGTTGTGTCAAAAATCGAGCACAGGGTACCGATCCATAAAAAGTATCTGCATGTGTCGTCCCCATCGCAGGAACATCCAATCCTGCTTGTGCCCAGATTGTCGCCCATGTCGAGTGAGTATGGACGATTCCTCCGAGTTGAGGAAATGAACGATATAAAACAGCATGAGTAGGCGTATCCGAAGAGGGATTAAGTTTACCTTCAATGATATGATTGTCCAAGTCCATAACGACCATGTCGTCTGCTGTCATCTCTTCATAATTAACCCCACTAGGTTTGATAACGAAATATCGTGTTTCAGGATCAAAAGCGCTCACATTTCCCCATGTATATTTGACAAGTCCGTGTTTAGGCAAGTCAAGATTTGCTTGGTATACTTCTTCTTTCAGTTGTTCCAGCATTTTCTATCACTCCTTTTTCTTGCAATTGATGAATCGCTGTTTTTTCAATGTCGATCCCCTCACGGTAACGTCTCATAAATATCTGATAGCCTGCTATTTCTTCTGCTGAAGGTGTGATGGTGATTCCTTGGTCTTGTCCAAACACGTCTTCTGCCAAGAAGTTTTCTAAAGACTTCCCATGTCGATCCATCATATAGGCTGCTAATAACGCGATTCCCCACGCTCCACCTTCTCCGGCTGTGTCCATCACTGTAACTGGTGCCTCCATAGCAGATGCTAGAATCCGCTGTCCAACTTCTGGTGTTTTAAAAATCCCCCCATGCCCCACTAAACGATCAATTTGGACATTCTCAGATTTCAATATATCCATTCCGATTCTCATTGCACCAAAAGCACTGGCTAAATGGATCCGCATGAAATTCGCTAAATCAAAACGGCTACCTGGTGTACGTACAAATAATGGCCTTCCTTCATTTACTCCTGTAATGTTTTCACCGGAAAAATAACCATAAGAAAGTAACCCCCCGCAATCCGTATCGCCTTCTAGCGCTTTGTTGAATAATACCGTGAATAATTTATCTCTGCTTATCTCCATACCCAAAGAATTTGTAAATTCTTCAAAAATACTGACCCAAGCATTGATATCCGAAGAGCAGTTATTCGTATGAACCATGCCTACTAGTTCTCCTGAAGGTGTAGTGACCATGTCGATTTCCGGATGGACATTTTCTAGTTCTTTTTCTAATACGATCATAGCGAAGGCGGAAGTACCAGCCGAAATGTTCCCTGTCCGTTTGGCTACACTGTTCGTAGCGACCATACCGGTTCCTGCATCTCCTTCTGGCGGACAAATCGGGATTCCTGGCTTCAGGTTTCCCGTAGGGTCGATCAGATAAGCCCCTGATTCGCTTAATTTGCCAGCTTCTTCTCCCGCCACTAGAACTTTAGGCAAAATGTGATCCAAATCAATCGCTACATGCTCTTTTTCGACTAATTGACCAAAAATATTTTTCATTTCTTGATGGTAGGTTTTCGTTGAAGGATCGATAGGAAACATGCCTGATGCATCTCCTACGCCTAGTACTTTCTCACCAGTAAGCTGCCAATGAACATATCCTGCAAGCGTTGTCAAAAAATCGATTTCTCTCACATGTTCTTCTTTATTCAAGATAGCTTGATACAAATGAGCGACACTCCATCTCTGCGGAATATTGTATTGAAATTTTTCCGTTAATATTCGTTCTGCTTCTTCAGTGATTGTATTCCGCCAAGTACGAAATGGTACTAGTAACTGTTCCTTGCTATCAAAAGCTAGATAACCGTGCATCATTGCACTAAACCCAATCGACCCGATCGTCGTAAGATTTTCGCCATAGATTTCGAATACTTCTGCTGCCATTTTTCGGTAACTGACGCGCAGTCCTTTCCAAATATCTTCTAATGAATAGGTCCAGATACCATTTTCTAGTTTGTTTTCCCACTCATAACTACCAGCTGCAATAGGAGTAAAAGATGAATCAATCAATACAGCTTTGATCCTAGTTGATCCAAACTCAATCCCTAAAGATGTACGACCATCTATGACATCTAACATACTTTGCGCATTTACTTCCTTCATAATGATTTAACTCCCTCCTTCTCGTCAAACCTGATCAAACCGTCTTTTTTAGTAGCGCTTACAATGATTATTGTATACTTTTGTACGTACATGTCAAGCAGTTATTTTCAAGAATATAATAAAAAACGCTTGTTTTGTACGTACATAAGTTATAGAATGAAATTGCTTACAAAATCTGATCAACCGCCTTCTCGAAATTCTAGAAGGAGAGAATACTTATGAAAAAAGAAAAAAAAGTTTCCTCATCGTTTATTTATTTTTTTGGCGCATTTGGCGGCATTCTATTTGGGTATGATATTGGTGTTATGACCGGCGCCTTACCTTTTTTACAGCATGATTGGGGTTTGGCAGGTAAAGCTTCTTTGATAGGATGGATCACGTCTTCGGTCATGTTAGGTGCGATCCTTGGTGGCTCTTTATCTGGTCTTCTTTCTGATAAGCTTGGACGACGAAAAATGATTCTTCTTTCTGCACTTATTTTTATGGCTGGTTCTGTCCTTTCTGCATCTGCCCCTCACAATGGTTCTTATTTTCTGATTGCAGCAAGGATTCTTCTAGGTTTAGCTGTTGGCGCTGCATCTGCCCTAGTTCCTGCTTATATGTCTGAAATGGCTCCTGCTAGACTAAGGGGAAGATTGTCAGGGATCAATCAAGTGATGATTGCTTCTGGCATGCTCCTTTCCTACGTTGCGGATTATTTGCTAAAAGGGTTACCTGAAACGATGGCTTGGCGCGTAATGTTAGGACTCGCTGCTGTCCCCGCGCTGATTTTATTTTTCGGTGTTGTAGCTCTACCAGAGTCACCGCGTTTTCTTATGCAATCTGGTCGCTTGGAAGAGGCAAAAAGAGTATTGAACTATATTCGGACACCAAACGAAGCTGAACAGGAATTCGAACAAATCCAGCTGAATGTCAAACAAGAAAAGACAACCGTAACTTCTTGGCATACTTTGTTTTTAGAAAAGTATCGTTCGTTAGTTTTTGCCGGTATTGGTGTAGCAGTATTCCAGCAATTTCAAGGAGCTAATGCTATTTTTTACTATATTCCGCTGATCGTAGAAAAAGCGACTGGGCATGCAGCGAGCGATGCATTGATGTGGCCGATCATCCAAGGAATCATTTTAGTTGCTGGTTCTTTGCTCTTTTTGGTTATTGCAGACAAGTTCAATCGGCGAACTTTATTGAAAATAGGCGGTAGCGTGATGGGACTTTCTTTCATCCTACCAGCTGTTTTAGGAACTGTACTGGATGCTCATACAAATTCGTTGTTGATTCTCTTGTTTTTATGTATTTATGTCGCATTTTATTCTTGCACATGGGCTCCGCTGACATGGGTAATCGTAGGCGAAATATTCCCACTAGCTGTCCGCGGGCGAGCATCTGGCCTAGCCTCTTCTTTTAATTGGATTGGTTCTTTCCTAGTCGGCTTGCTTTTTCCTGTGATGACTGCTTCTATGTCTCAAGAAATCGTTTTCGGTATTTTTGGGATCATCTGCTTTTTAGGGGTTTTATTTATTCAAGAGATCGTACCAGAAACTCGTGGGAAATCTTTAGAGGAAATCGAACAAAGTGCATCTAAAAAAACTTATCCTAAACGTATTTCTATCCATCATTCTTAAAGAGGTCGTGACAGCTCCAAATTGATATAAAAAATAAGAGGCGGTAAAAACCCGTCTCTTATTTTTCGTTTTCTTTTACTGTTTCCCGTTCAACTAGTACAGGTTCATAGAGAATATTTGGCTGTGCCCGTCCTTTTTCAATCGTTGTGACGATCCACCGTGCGGCATCTTGTCCCAACTTTTCTTTTGGATGCGTCAATGTTGTCAATTTTTTATTCCCTAAATGGCTTAAAGAAGAATCATCTGTTCCTACGATCGATAGGTCATCTGGAATATGATAGCCATTTTCTGTCAACTTATCTAGCAATAAACTAGCTATTTGATCGTTATAGCAAATGATGCCATCTAAAGCTTGTTCTTCTTTCAACCGTTGTACTGTTTTTTCAGCGATTGTTTCTCGTGTTTCCGTGGTGAAAGTAATGATGTCTTCCGTCAAAAAACGCACATTATACTGTTCACACGCGCTGATAAAACCTTTCATCCTGTATTTTCCTTGAAGATCGTCGATTTTTGTGATGAACAACAGACGCTGATGTCCTTTTTTTATCAAATATTCCGCTGCCATAAAACCGACTTTCACATCATCTAAACAAATATAAGAGGCATTTAACTCTTCATAGGCAGCGTTGATCATCACCATCGGAATGCCTTGTTCTCTCAAAGCAACATAAAGTGCTAAGTTTGGGTTATACTGATTACTTTTCGTAGGCTCAACGATCAAACCATCTACCCCATAAGCAATCATTTTCTTCAAACACTCTTTCTCCAATTCGTGATCGTTATTCGTACTGGCTAAAAGCAATGAATACCCAGATTCTCGTAATTCATTTTCGATTCCTCGGATGATTGACGGAAAAATATAATCAGAGAGATATGTGGTAATGACACCGATCGTTTTTGTTCTGTTCAATGGTGTTTTTTCTTTCTTATAGCTGTCATCTACATATGTGCCCGATCCTTTTTCTTTACGCAGATAGCCCTCATTTACCAACACAGCGATTGCTTGCCGAATCGTATGTCTGCTGACGTCATATATTTCTTGCAGCTTGAATTCTGAAGGAATGGTTGTATTTACTTCGTATTCCTCATGAAGGATCTTTTGTTTTATCTCATCTGCAATGTCTTGATATTTTGCCATTTGCCTTGCCCCTTTTTATTTGTACGTACATATGTATCCATTATACACAAGAAAGAGACAACTTGGAAATATCCAGTTGTCTCTTTCTGATTATTTCTTTCTCCTGTTTTTAGGAAACTATATTCCTTTTTCTAAACCAACCGGTGTTATTCTTTTATCTGGATTCTTTAGCCCAATCGCACCAATAACCGTCACTACGAGCACCAATACTGCTAGAAAAATATATGTTTCTTTAAACCCTATGCTGTCATACATTTTTCCAGCAATAGTAGAGAATGCAAAAACTGAGATTTGCTTGGAGAAATTAAACCCTAGAAGATATACAGTTGCTGACAATCGCCAATCGAATGCGCCAGAAATATATTTCATAACGGAAACAAGAAGCAGTGGCATTTCTACGGCTGCAATCAATCGAGCACCTGACAATACGATCCAGTTGGGAGCCAATGCACTAAGTATCACTCTTATAAAAATCAAACAGCCAAACAGGATCATCCCTTTTTTCGCACCGATTTTATTGATAAGACTCGGCATTGGGATCATGATCATCGCCTCCAATGCTACTTGGATTGAAAGCAATCGACTGTAGATGATTGTTCCCTGAGATACCTCATGGAAAAAAGTCCGATAGTAGATAGCAAATTGCTGATCTACTACATCATAGATAGCAGCTGTCCCAACAAAGAATAGACACAAGAGCCAAAAGTTTTTATTTTTAAACAAAGTGAAAATCTCTTTTCTGGTCACTTCATTTTTTTCCTCTACTGGTACTTCACTGCTTTTAAGATTTACTTTATCTCCAAAAATCACTAATCCAGTCAAGATTGTCGCCATAAATGAGCAAAGCCAAAAAATAGAATTAGGATTTTGCGTAAAGATAATTCCGCCTACGAATGCCGCAAGAGCGCCAGCAATCGAACCGCCTAAACGTGAATGTCCGTATTCGAATTTATTCACTAAACTTGCCCGTTCAACGTAAGTCTCAACTACTCCTACGCCACCATTTAAAACAAAAGCTAGATAAATACTGCCGATGATCGCTCCAAAAAAAGTATTGATTGATAAAAGAGGAATAAAGAGCCATTGGAAAAATGGGCCAATGAACATTCCAGCTATCGTGATAGTTATCAATAGATTCTTTTTGAATGCTAATTTATCCGATAATATCCCAAATATCGGCTGGTAAAACAAAGAAACGAATGCCATGAACGAAAAGATGATACCTGCTTGCGTTCCGTCAAGATCTGCTACTTGCTGCAGCCATAACGACAAAAATCCGAAAACTGTTGCCCAGATAAAGAAATACGTAAAATGGGTGCCCGCAAAGCTCCAAAAATGATTCGATTCGTTTTTCATGATTCTCCCTCTTTCTCTTAGTCATTCAAATATGGAAGCGGCTTGCCAAAAATTGGGAAACCATCGTTACCCCAACCAAAAGCTTGTACTTTTGTGTGTCTGTTCGGGTCGTATAGCGGATCACCTTTGATCTCCGTATAATCCCGACAGTGATAAACCAGAATATCTGTTTCTCCATCTTCTGCAATAGTAAAAGAATTATGTCCAGGTCCGTATTGTTGTGTAGAAAGGTCGCTCTGGAAAACAGGTTCTGTCACTTTTGTCCAATTTTCTCTTTTCAATAAGTCAGATTCCAAATCAGCATAAATCATTCCCATACAATAATTTTCGTCGGTAGCGCTTGCAGAATAAGTGATGAAAATTTTTCCATTCCGCATCAATACTGCAGGTCCCTCATTTACTTTAAAGCCCTTACATTCCCACTCAAATTCTGGTTTTGTCAGCATAACTGGTTCTGTTTTCAATGTCCACGGATTAGTCATTTCTGCTATATATAAATTAGAATTTCCTTCAATAGCATTGTCTTTTTGTGCCCAAACATAATATAAATGATTATTCTGTTCAAACACTGTGGCATCTAAACAAAAAGTATCTAAGTGCGACACCACTTGACCCTTTTCGTGCCAATTTTCGTCTACCATCGGATCTTGCGCTTCACACTCTAAACAATACATTCGATGAGTGAACAATCCATCAATAATCTCTTCTGTATGCGTTGCAGCAAAATAGATATACCATTTTCCAGCAATATAATGAATCTCTGGAGCCCAGATTAGTTTGCTCATCTCGCCCGTCTCATGTTTTCGCCAGATTGTACGTGGTGTTGCATAAGCTAGACCAGCAATCGTTCTTGAACGGCGTAATTCAATACGATCGTATGAAGGCACAGAAGCAATGAAATAATAATATCCGTCCTCATGTTTATAGATAAATGGATCTGCCCTTTGAATAATCAACGGCTTTTGATAATTCTCATTCATCTCTTTGATTTTTACTTCTTCTTGTACTTCAACTGTCATTGTGTCTCCTCCTTAATTAATTTATAAATGAATGTTACCTCTTAAAGAAAGCGTTGTCAATAATATTCTTGTTAATTAAAAAATAAAAATTAGATATAATTAATATAAAAGTTAATAATAAAAGCCGTAATTTATAAAAAGATTGACTATATTAATGTTAGTGTTAATATATAGTTAACAGAAAAATAAGCGAGGAAAATTATGCAACTACAAATAAACGAGGAATCCTTACCGGTATATGAAGCATTAGCTAGCAAAACAAGAATCAGGATCATTCAGCTGCTTTCCAAAAAGAAGATGAATGTCAAAGATTTGGCAAAAGAACTTGGAGTAAGCAGCGCGATCACGACGATGCACGTGAAAAAGCTAGAAGAAGCAAACATCATCAAAACAGAGAAAATAGGACAACAAAAAATTTCGAGCCTTCGTGTCGATAAAATAGATATCAGTTTCCCAGAAAAAATATTCAATGCTTTTGACACGAAAGAAACATCGATACCTATTGGCCACTATACGAATTATGCAATTGAACCGACATGTGGTTTAGCGACGATCCATGACTTTATCGGAAAAGTGGATGAACCACGCTATTTTGTGGATCCTCGAAGGATGGATGCTCGTATCCTCTGGTTTACCAGCGGGTTTGTCGAGTATCAGTCACCTAATTTTTTGAATGCAGAGGATACATTAGAAATGTTGGAAGTTTCTGTGGAAATTTCTTCTGAATTTCCTTTTTCAAATGACAATTGGCCTTCCGATATCACTTTCAGCCTAAATGGCGTAGAGCTAGGAACATGGACGAGCCCTGGAGATTTTGCTGATATCCGCGGGAAATATACGCCTGACTGGTATCCAGATAATCTCAATCAATACGGCTTGCTGAAGACGATTCGAATCACCAAACATTTGACAAATATGAATGGGGAACCTTTGTCAGACATCACGATCAACGACATCCCTAAAGATCAAGACACTTGGCATTTGCGAATCGAAGTGAAAGAAGATGCCGAACATGTAGGTGGCTGTACTTTATTTGGTAAAGGATTCGGTAATTACGACCAGGATATCAAATTAAAAGTTTACTACAGCTGATACTTTTCTTTTCTATTTTATAAAGAAAAAACAGCCAATCCCTATGAAGGGACGGCTGTTTTTTTATTTTATTGTTATTTCCAAAAATCATCCAAAACAGAAATTGGCAAATGACGTTTATGCTGCGTCTTGTTCCACCACGCTTCGATTTTTTCTTGTGCTTGAGCGGGAACTTCTTTTCCTTCTAGATAATCATCGATTTCGTCATACGTAACACCTAGTGCGACTTCATCCGCAATCATTGGTTTCCCATCTTCAAGATCTGCAGTCGGAATTTTTGTGTATAGCTTTTCCGGTGCATTCAATGCTTGAAGCAATTGTTTCCCTTGCCGTTTGTTCAAACGGAACAATGGTAAGATATCGGCTCCCCCATCACCAAATTTCGTGAAAAAGCCAGTGATGTTTTCTGCAGCATGATCTGTCCCTAACACAGCTCCTGCTCTTTCTCCAGCTACGGCATATTGTGTAATCATTCGTTGTCGTGCTTTGATATTTCCTTTGTTAAAATCGCTGATTTCCACACCTGCTTCACTTAATACTTGTACTTGTGCATCAACAGCTGGTTTGATATTTACTCGCAGACTGACATCAGGCTGGATAAAGTCAAGGGCAGCTTTTGCATCTTCTTCATCTGCTTGTTCACCATAAGGAAGACGAACAGCGATAAATTGATAGCTTTCATCTTTCGTTTCTTCACGCATTTCTTCCATCGTTAGTTGCGCCAAACGACCTGCTAAAGTAGAATCTTGACCACCGCTAATACCTAATACGAAGGTTTTAAGAAACGGATATTTTTTCAAATAAGCTTTCATAAAATCAATACTTTTACGAATTTCTTCTGTTGGATCAATTGTTGGTTTGACACCTAATTCATTGATGATTTCTGTTTGCAGGCTCATTTATTCTCCTCCTATGCTTCTGTATGAAGTTCTGCTACGCTTTTTTTCATTCGTTCCATCGTAGCCATTTTATGGTTCCAGCATTCAGTAGATAGATCGACCGGATATTTTTGCGGATTCAAGTCTCGTTTGTACTCTTCCCACAGTGAATCTAGATTTTCTTTTGTATATTCTTTGATTTCGTTTAGTACAGGTAGTTCGTATACTCTTTTTCCTTCGATAAAGATATCTTGTAAAACGGGGCGAGCGGTAAAATCCCGAACAGTTTTATTGATAAACGTATGCACTGGATGAAACATAAAGATAGCTTCTTCTTCTCGTGGATCTTCATCCCATAATGTGACATAGTCTCCTTCAGATTTCCCATCAGAGTTTCGAGTAATACGCCATACTTGTTTTTTTCCTGGAGTTGTCACTTTTTCCGCATTGCTTGATAACTTGATCGTATCCATCATGTTTCCTTCGCTATCTTCAATTGATACTAGTTTGAATACTGCACCAAGGGCTGGCTGATCATAAGCGGTAATCAGTTTTGTTCCAACACCCCATACATCAATTTTAGCTTTTTGCATCTTTAAATTCAAAATCGTTGCTTCATCTAAGTCATTCGAAGCATAAATTTTTGCTTCCGTAAATCCAGCTGCATCTAATTGTTCCCGAACACGCTTAGATATATAGGCCATATCTCCACTGTCGATACGTACGCCTTGGAAGTTGATTTTATCACCTAATTCTTTTGCTACGCGGATTGCACTTGGCACACCTGATTTCAACGTATCATAAGTATCGACTAAGAACACACAGTCTTTATGGGTTTTAGCGTACGCCATAAATGCTTCATAATCATTTCCATAAGATTGGACTAACGAATGCGCATGAGTCCCGCTAGCTGGTATCCCAAATATCTTTCCAGCACGTACATTGCTTGTTGCATCTGCTCCGCCGATATATGCCGCTCTAGTTCCCCAGACTGCCGCATCCAATTCTTGCGCTCGTCTAGTCCCAAATTCCAAGAGCGGATCTTCTCCGATCACAGATTTGATGCGAGCTGCTTTTGTCGCGATCAACGTTTGAAAATTGACCATATTCAACAGTGCTGTTTCTACTAATTGACAATGTGCCAAAGGACCTTCCACTTGGATCAATGGTTCATTTGCAAAAACTAATTCACCTTCACGAGCAGAACGAACCGTTGCTTTAAATTCAAAATTTTGTAAATACTCCAAAAACCCTTCAGGATAGACTTCTAAGCCACGTAAGTAAGCAATATCGGAATCACTAAACGTCAGATTCTCTAAATAATTGACTAACCGTTCCAATCCTGCAAAAACCGCGTACCCGTGGTTAAAAGGCATTTCTCGAAAATAACATTCAAAAACAGCATGTAAATCAGCTCGACCTAATTCCCAGTATGTCTGCATCATATTGATTTGATATAGATCCGTATGCAGCGTCAAACTGTCGTCTGGGTAAGTATTATTCATCTTGTATTACTCCTCTTGGCAAGTTTTCATTTCCTACCCATTATAACAAAAAAAATTGATAGGAAAAGAAATCTTCATTATTTTCTGAAAAAGAGGTTGT
>NZ_BJLL01000005.1:0-78510 GCF_007996925.1 Enterococcus sp. NBRC 3427
TGAAAAAGCTGTCCTGCATCAAGTAATAAGAACAGCCAAACAAAAATAGTTCCTCATATTTTGCCGTTTGTAGAGCTAATATCGAGGGCCAGCTAATTGAACACCGTTTATTTGGAAAAAGGGAATGTGACACGATTTTTGTCACATTCCCTTTTCGCTTCTTTTGAAAATTGGATGAGATAAAAATATGCCAATTGGCTGTTTTTCTTTTTTGAAAATTTCGTTATACTCTTATTCATGGAGGGAAATGTTATGAAAAGAATCTTGACGATTGGTGGTTCTGATCCATTTGCTGGCGGAGGAATCCAAACAGACTTAAAAACTTTTGAAGATTTTGGTCTATTCGGGCTAAGCGCCCTGACATCTATAGGGGTACTAGATACGAATGGGCGATTTATCCTGGAATCTATTCCTTCAGAATTGCTTGAACGACAGTTGGCTTCAATTGATCAAATGACTTCATTAGATGGAATCAAAATCGGGTTATTGAATTCAAGTGAAGCAATCATGGTTGTTCGAGACTTCATAAAAGCAAAACAGAATATCCCAATCATTTTAGACCCTGTTTTGGCATTCAAAGAAACTGAAACTGTGATCAATCAATTATATATTTCGCAGCTCATCGAAGAACTTTTTCCACTTGTTACGATGATTACGCCTAATTTGGCAGAAGCTGCTTTACTTTCTGGTCAAGCTCTCCCCTCTTCGTTGATAGAAATGATCCATCTCGCTAAAGAGCTCACTGCTTCAGGAGCAAAAAAAATTGTAATAAAAGGCGGCACAAGGATGGCTGGCGAACAAGCTGTGGATCTTCTCTATTCAGTTGACCATCATGAGGTGTTTTCTCAGAAAAAAGTCGACACCCCAACAGTAAATGGTGCCGGTTGTGCCTTTTCTTCTGCAATAACAGCGGATCTTGTATTAGGATTAGATGTTTCAAAAGCCGTAGTAGAAAGTAAAAAATTTGTTGCCCATTGTATTTCCAATGGCGTGCTGATGAATGATCATACAGGAAGCGTCTGGTCTGGCGGTATCCAAAAAGGAGGAACGATAAATGAAAACTAAACAACTAACAATCTATGCGATGCTGATTGCGTTGACCGTTGCACTTTCATTAACTATTTTGATCCCTGTGCCGGCTACGAACGGTTTTGTGACATTATGTGAAGCTGGAATCTATACTGCTTCTTTTCTTTATGGTCCAATGGGTGGATTAGTTGTCGGTGCTTCCAGTGGTCTATTAATCGATTTGATTTCAGGGTATCCGCAATGGGCTATTTTTTCATTAGTGATTCACGGATTACAAGGATATGTTGCCGGATCTTTCAGCAAATCTTCTACTCGCATGTGGCTATTTGGTCTTTTTTTAGGAAGCTTAGTTATGATCGTCGGCTATGGTATCGCCGGTTGGATTTTGTATGATTGGCCGGCTGGAGTGGCTTCTATCCCCGGGAATATCTTTCAAAATCTTATCGGTATGGGTCTTGCCTTTCCTATAACTGCAAGTCTTCAACGTATTCAAGCACGGAAGCAATATTAATTGAAAAGAAGGTTTTAGAGAATGAAGTTGTCAGAAAAAGAATTGAAAGTTCAATTGACTGAAATAGTTAATGACGTATTGGCTGAAGCACACTTGAAAAAAGGAGATCTCTTTGTTTTAGGGTGCAGCACAAGCGAAGTCGTCGGTGGACATATTGGAAAAAATTCCAGTGCGGAAGTTGGTCAGTGGATCATCCGTACATTAAAAGAGTTGTTAGATCCTAAAGAAATTGCGTTAGCTGTCCAAGGTTGCGAACATCTGAATCGAGCATTGGTGGTAGAACGAACAGTGGCAGAAGCAAAAAAATTCGAAATCGTCTCTGTTATCCCTGCATTACATGCTGGAGGTGCTTGTTCTGTTGCTGCTTTTGAGCAGTTCAATGATCCTGTCGAAGTGGAGCATGTAATTGGGCAAGCCGGCATCGATATCGGTGACACTTCAATCGGTATGCATATCAAACATGTCCAAGTGCCTGTCAGACCTCGTTTGAAAACCTTGGGACAAGCCCATGTGACAGCCCTTCGCTCTCGTCCTAAATATATTGGTGGTCCTAGAGCAAATTATTAAGATGGGTAATTGACAGACCAATCAGAAAAACTTCCTCGAAAAGTCCAACTATTGAACTTTAACGAGGAAGTTTTTTAATTGTTTGTTTTATAAAGACGAGCTTCATAAGGTGCTAGTGTTCCTTTTTTTTCAAAGTTTCCGCTAGAAGAATTTGACAAGAGTAATGTCCATGACTGATCTGCTTCTTTTGGGAGTTCATAGTCAGCAAATGATTCCGTCAAGTTTACCATAATAAGATACTGTTCATCTTCTAAATTTCTTTCATAGACATATAGTTGTGGATGTTCATGAAGATATTCTTTATAAGAACCGTATATCAGGCCTTTATTGATTTGTCTAATGCGGATCATGTTCTTATAGAATTGCAAGATCGAATCCGGTTCATGTTCTTGTTGTTCTACATTGATCGTTTTGGTATTTGGATTAGTGATCATCCAAGGCTCATGTGTTGAAAAGCCAGCATATTCTTCTGAAGTCCATTGCATGGGTGTTCTGCTATTGTCTCTGGTGGTTTCGCGAATAATATCTAATGCTTCTTCTCTTGTCTTACCTTCCGCAAGAAGCCTTTCATATAGTCTTTTCGAATCCACTGCATCAACTTGATCGATCGATTCAAAAGGCATATTCGTCATTCCAATTTCTTGTCCTTGATAAATAAATGGCGTTCCTTGCAAAAAGAAATACATCATAGCGATTGCTTTTGCAGACATAGCCCAAAATTCGGGACGGGTATCTCCGAACACAGAAACGGCACGAGGAACATCATGGTTTTCCATATATAAAGCGTTCCATCCGATACCATCTAGGGAAGTTTGCCAAGCACTTAATGCATGTTTTAACTTAAGGACGTCTAATTGCCCTTCTTTTTCTTGCTGCCAAATATGGATATGATCGAATTCAAAGATCATATCGAAATAACCGTCTTTTCCTACCCATTCCGGTCCTTCTTCTGCAGTAACGCCGCTTGCTTCTCCGACTGTCATGATATCGTACTCTTCAAAAATATGTTTCAAATCAGTCAAATGTTCTTCGATTCCTGAGACATTTTGAAAGGGTGAAAAAGGGTTCTCTGTGGCATTTACTGAATATTCATCTTTTTTTACATGAGAAATCGCATCTAAGCGAAATCCGTCTATCCCTTTATCTAGCCACCATCGAATCATATTGAATAGTTCCTCTTTCAATTTCTCACTTTCCCAATTTAAGTCTGGTTGTTCTTTCGCAAAGACATGCAGATAATACTGTCCTGTTTCGTGAGAATATTCCCAAGCAGAGCCGCCGAAAATCGATGTCCAATTATTTGGTTCTTTGCCATCTACTCCATCGACCCAAATGTAATAATCTCGATAAGGGCTTTCTTTGGATTTCTTCGATTCTTCAAACCATTGATGCTGATCTGAACTGTGGTTGATGACAAGATCCATAATGACTTTGATTCCCAGTTCATGTGCTTCTTTCAGCAATAAATCAAAATCTTCCATCGTTCCGAATCGCTTTTCTATGTCTTGATAGTCACTTACGTCATAACCATTATCAATAAATGGAGATTGATAGATTGGATTGATCCAGATAAATCCGATGCCAAGATCTTTCAAGTATCCAAGTTTTTCGCGGATCCCATTGATATCTCCTTGACCATCGCCGTTGCTATCTTTGAAACTATCCGGATAGATTTGATAGCCTACTGCTTCTTTCCACCATTTTTGTTCTTGTATCATATCGTTTCACTCCTTTAACGGTCCCTCTTGATTATAACCGATTCTATTTTAGAAGTATCCTTGTTACCGGTAACTAGAAACGAAAAGCTCAACGAATCTGCTAAGTGCATTCGTTGAGCTTTATTTTATCATAGATAACGGGCAATCAATTGAATCATTTGCTTGGGAAATTCATTTAGGTCAGTAATATCTACAAAACGGCTTTCACCGTAGATCGTCTTGATTTCTTCTTTGTCTTGACCAATAGCTGCGGAAACAAATAATATGCCTTGACGCTCGTATTCTTTCAAAACAGACTGGATGTCCTCTTTTGCTTTTTTGCCAGTATAATCTGGCAACGCCTTTGGCTGACCGTCACTAATATTAAGCAACAGTTTGGTTGTGGCGGATTGTCTGTTTAATTTTTCCGCTGCTAAACGAAGGGCCGCTCCATCACGATTGTTTTGTCTTGGTTTCATAGTGACTAATTTTTCATTTAACCATTGAAACCCGTCTTCAAATTCTTTATAAGAAAACAAAGAAGTTTTTTCTCTTACTGAACGGTCTGCTGTATCCCCGTAAATCAACAAGGGGATATCGACTTTCTTAGCAAATTCGGCAATGGCAATCGCTGCTTTTTTTGCCGCTTCGATCCGATCATCCCGTATCATTGATCCAGATTCATCGATCCGCACAGCTACCGCTAAGGAAGGCTGCTCATGTGGCGGGTTCTTTTTGTCATAATTTCTCAAATCACCATATGCTACTCTGCTGGCGTTGAACCGCTGGCCTTCGTATTTTCCTTTTTGGTACGTCTCTGTTTGTTCATTATCCAGTAATTCTAAAATTTGTCGGCTAAGTGATTCTACTATCGGCATGACTTGCACTTGTAGCTCACGTGCTTCCTGCGTTTTTCCTTGGAAAGCTGGTCGGTGAACGATGAGACCTTCTTTTTCATGAATCGTTTCCTTCATGATTTGTCGCGCTTCTTTATTCAATTGCTTCTTGATTTCCTTATCATGTGTTTCCATGTCAGAAGCAGACATTTCTTGGAAATCCTCTTCTGTTTGTTGTTGTTCCTTCTGATTTTTCCCTTCGATATCGCTCCTGCGTTCTTTTTGCATTTGAGGAGGCATCTCGTTTTTTTCTGTTGTTTTCTCTAGTCTCTCTTCTCCCTCATTTGGTTCTTCAGCAGACAGTTGTTTCTTTTCATCTAAGCGCAAAGTTTCTTCAGCATCTTCAGTGATGTTTCGTTCGTTTGCTTCTTCGGCGCTGATAGTTCTTCCTTTTGCATGCTCAGATTGAGGTTCTATTTGAGGATAGCCCCATTTTTCTTTTCTCAAAATGTCTTGAAGTTCCAATAACAATCCACTCTCAGACAAAGCTTGCTCAAGGATCGCCAATTCATCTGGATCAGTGGATAATTTATACAAAACTTTTGGATAAATCGACTGGAGTAAATCTTGTCCTTGCTTATAGGTATTCGCCCAATAAAAATATGAACGCATTCCTGCTACACCTTTGATGGCATTTGCTTTTGCAGTTTCATCCAATAAACGGATAATCTCTGCCATCTTCATAAGGAGTTCTTGATTTTGAATCATGGTTTTCGCCATCGCACGTTCTGCCATGACTTCTAAGGCAGGAAGATCCATTTTTTCCGCATGCTGCATCCGATCTCTTAAGGATTCATTTAAGGGACGATTTCCTTGATAGTTTCGATTTGTGGTAATGACAATAATACAATCTGGATGGCGACGAATGATTCCTGTTGGCAAATTCAACATCCCATTTGGTTCGAGCGCTGAGTTAAGTGCGACAAGAACAGAGGCATCACGGATGACAGTCGGCTCTTGGATCTCTAATAGATATCCTTTTTCAATCGCTCGAACGATTTCAGAAGGATAATAACTATAATGGATTGCCTCTGGATAATCGGCTTCGATTCTTTGAACTAGCTCTGCTAATTTTTCTTTGGCAGAAAAAGGATCAATGCCGTAATGGTTCTGGATCAGTGTCAGTACAGCTTCAAGTGTATCTGTTTGGTAAATAGCTTCCAGCAATTCTTGGTCTTGTTCTTTATCGGAATCTACTACAGGTAATAAGGCGCCGAACACATCTGATTTGTCCATATCTGCAAAACAGGTCACTTTTGTATAGGGAAGTTGCAAATCAGCAGATAGTGCTTTTGCTAATTGTGTCTTACCCGATCCGGCGTCTCCTTCTAAAAGAACGTTACTGATTTTCATTTCAGGATCTTGCCAATTTTCTTTGATTTCGGAGGCGATCCGCCACTCTTCTGCACTTGTCCGATGGCTTTTCGGTTTCTTCCAGATCATTTGCTTTTCTAGCCGTGAAAAGGTCCGGTTTTCTGTTAGTGAGAAATTCTCCATGCTTCTCTTCCCCTTTTGATCATCTCTGTCTATTAATATCCTAACTCATCTAAAAGACGTTTTAAAATACGGAATCGTTCCCCAATCAGTTCTCCGTCTTTTTGTAGTGTATCGTAATACAAAATAATGTCTTCATCGATCTTTGGATTTTTGGTATCTACCTCGACTGTCATCCGGTTTCCCTGCAAACCAATGATGTCCACAACTGGATTTTCTGGATCATAGAATTTTTCATAACGATAAGCATCTTGGAAATATAAACTTCCTTGTGCAGCTAAGATCGCTAAGTCTAAAATACGTGTAATTGGTAATTCTTCTGATTGTCGAGACCATTTTTCTCCAGTATGTCGCCATACTTTACCTGATATGTCGACTTTTCCACGGTCATTCCATTGAGCGAGACCCAGAGAAAGACCTTTTGCGTCCGTATGCAATGCATTTCTTCCATCAACTTTATCGTAGTCTTCTACAACGAGCACTGGTTTATGTTTTAAATTTGTAGGTATTTCCATGATTTTAACTCCTCGTCTTTCTATTTTTAGTAAATTAGTAAATCAGTAGTTTACTAATTTACTAAACTATATGCGACATTATAAATGACTGAAGAGAGAAATGCAAAGAAAAAGAGCCTGTTTGTTAGAAATACATAAAAACATCATCTTGCTCTTCTGCACGTTCATTTATCGCGTGAATAAAGAGCAAGATGATGTTAGAATATTTTTGGTATGTTTTTTGAATAAAAGGAATTATTGCGCTGAAATGGCGATGCCGATGGCTTTTTCGCCTAAATGTGTACCAATGACTGGTCCAAAATGGCCAACTTCGATTTCTGCATTTGGATACTTTTTCTGCAATTTCTCTTTTTCCGCAATCGCTACTTCTAAATTGTTTGCATGTATCACGTAAAGTTTGACTGGCGGTTGTATTTCGTTATTTCTTTTGCCAATGATTTCTTCAGCCCGAGCAAATGCTTTTTTACTTGAACGGATTTTTTCGAATAAAACAATTTTTCCTTCAGAAAATGTCAGGATCGGTTTGATTTTCAATAAGCTACCAATCAGCGCAGCGCCATTGGTCAATCGCCCTCCCCGTACTAAATTGTTCAAATCATCTACAATTAGATAAGCGTAAGTATTATCTCGAATTCGATCGACATGCGCAAGTATCTCATCAAGGGGCTGACCTTCATCGTTTAAGTCTAAGGCAGCTTCTACCATATGTCCCATCGGCATACTAGTGATCTTAGAGTCATAAGGAATGACCGTTACTCCACTGATATCGTCTTTCATCGCAAATAAGGTGTTGACGAAACCAGAAATACCTGAAGAAAGGTGGATACTTAAAATCGTGTCATACCCTTTCTCTTTCAATTCCTCATATAAAGCCAAAACTTCCCCTACGACAGGTTGTGAAGTAGTAGGAAAATCTTTGCTGTTTTTTAAAAGTCCATAATATTCATCCGCTTCGATATCGATTCCTTCGTTATAAATTTTCCCATCCATAATCAAAGGGATTGGAATCACGAATAAGTCGGGATGGTTCTTGATACGTTCCGGCAGATATGCCGAACTATCTGTAACTACTGCAAGTTTCATGTGTTTAATTTCCTCGTTTCAAAGAATTTTTCCAGACCTCATAACTATATCACAAGTAAGATTAGATATGAAACTAAAATTGGAAAATAGAAAAACGACAAGCGTAATCATACGAGTTGCCGTTTTTCTAGTGACAGCAAAAAGACGACTAGTTAGCCTATTCTTTGCTTCCGCTACGATGTTTAACATTTTTCAACATTCGGAACCCATTTTTTCCGAATTGAGAAAATAAAAATACTAAACCCCCAATACTTCCTAAAGCCACACAATAAACCATTGCATAACTTTTTGATTCCATTGACAATCGCTGATTCAGCAAAAAGAAAATGATAAAACATACCGCAAGCATAATCAAGGTAGATCGGAAAGTTTTTAAGAAAAAACTGCTGATTTTTGCTAAAGGTGCTATTCGGTATTCTTTGCACATAAAGTGATAGCCACGAACAAAGACGATACCGAATGCCAAGCCATTTGATAAGCTCATTCCGTATCCGCCAACTAGTCCTAATCCGATTACTTGGAAGATGACTTTCAGGATAATTGCTTCTACAGTTAGTCGAATCGCAAAACGATGGTGGTTCAGAGATTGAAGCATCGTAGACAGGATCGTGAATAAAGAGAAAAACAAAGAAGCTAACAAAGCCATTTGGAAATAACCAACACTTTCAGGATCATAACCAAAAAACAATGTGTATAATGGTCCAGCTAATAAAGACATCCCGGTCAATGAAGGAAGAAGGATCAATAACGCAATCGAAAAACTGTCTCCTACTGTCTTTTCGATTTGTAAACGATCTTTTTTCTTCATTGTGCTTAGTATTGGCAAACTACTTATAGCAACCGTTCCTACCATGGAAATCAGGATCAATGTCAGTTTGTTTGGATTAACAGAAGCACGACTGAATAAGAATTCCAGTTGCTGATCTGCAATCTCTGGACGGAAAAAGTGAAGCAGTGGTTTCATTGTTACTTGGTCGATCATTTGAACGATAGTAATGACGGAGCCGACAAAAATGAACGGTAGTGTTTCCCGAATAATAGAGACAGAGGCAGATCGGTTTTCTCTTTCGAAGTAACGGCTGGAAATCAAAAAGTCTTTAAGTTCAAAGAAGTCTTTTCTGCGTCCGACGATATACATATGGATAATCGCAGCTAATCCACCGAAGAAAGAAGCAACTGTACTGATCAATACAGCTTCTAATATGGTTCCGTCAGTCAATACGCGCAAGTAATAAGTACCAGCCAAGATAACGATCACTCGTACAGCTTGTTCAATAATCAAAGAAGTTCCATAAGGTCGTAAATCGTTTTTCCCTTGGAAGTATCCTCTCATTGCACTCAAAATCGGGATAGCAACCAAAGATGGGCATAAACTTCGGATAGCTAGTATCCCGTTGTTAACGTTAGCGATTGGACTGATTCCGGCTAATAAAGGAGCAAATAAATACATCAACGCAGCAGAGGCGATACCGATGACGAACATGATATTGATCGTACTCCGAAAAATCAGCCGACAAGCAGCGTTATCTCCTTCTTTTGTTGCTACAGCTACTTTTTTTGCAATCGCATTTGGAAATCCGACTGTACCAAGCATCAGGAACAATCCATAAGGAAGGTAGCCAACATTGTATAATGTCGTAGCAAGCATACCATCTTGATTGTTCCCCATCATACTTAGCCAGGGAATCAAATAGACTACCCCTAAAACTTTACATAGAAGATTAGCAAAGGTTAGCCAAAATGTTCCTTGCATCAATTTTTTATTCATCTAAATTCCCTCAACTATTCTTTCATAAAATAAACATCTTCCCTATTATAGCAAAAAAACATAGAAGGACAAATCCCTCTTTAATTCTTAAAACAAAAAAGAGCTTGCATCATAAGCCAACACTAATCTTTTTATCCGAACAAATGAATTTGCATCCACAATTGGCTGATGCAAATGCAGTTTGGATAGATCAGTTTGAACAACTTATGTCGCAATCTCTGTTTTTTAGGGAATAAAACAGTTTAAAGCATGGACAGTAAAAAGACAGACGCAAGTCCTGTCAAAACTGACAATGCCATCGAACGTGTTTTGTAAGCCACACCTGCTACTAGAATCATTGCAGCTATTTTGATATTCCAAGCAATATCCAGATGTTCATGAGTAATGAAGACATCTTTAAAAGCTAACGCCGCAAACAATGCTACTGGTACATACTTCATCCAGTCACTAAACCAAGCCGGCACTTTTCGATGAGTAAAATAAAGCATCGGGAACAAGCGCGGGATATACGCAACGATGAACAGACAAGCAACTAAAAACAGCAAATATAGTTTAGTCATGATGGTTGGCCTCCTGTTCCGGGAAGTTGAAGAGCGGTTCATTGACATCTTTGCCGCGATCCCTTAGTTTCTTGGCTTTTTCTTTTTTAAATGCCTTCTCCAACATAAATCCGGCAAATGAAGCAATAACAGTAGCTGCAATCAAGCCGAATGTGTTTTGGAATAATACCATGAATATCACCCCTAATACACCTGAAAACAAACCTGTAAAGATCAGTAGTGCGTTTTTCATTTGCATGACAAACATGAAAATGAACATAGCAGTCAAAGCAAAATGGACAAGGTCAGCATCTACTCGAATCACCGAGCCAAAAAAATTACCGATCATGTTGCTACCAGCCCATGCAGCCATTGAGAACCAATTGACATATAAAGCTTTTCTTTTGTTCCAAGAAGGGTCAGTTGAAAACTTTAAGTAGTTCACTGCATAGTTTTCATCATTCAGTGATTGAGAAAAGGCAGCTAAAAACGTCCGCTTTTCTTTTTTCATAAAACCGGCAAGACTTGCTCCTAATAATGTATAGCGTAATTCTAAAAAGAAAACCATCAATAATGTCGTTGCAAATGACGCTTGCGTCGTAAGCATAGATGCAACTAAAAACTGCGCGCCGCCGGAAAAGACCAGAATCGATAACAGCCCTGATAAGAGAGGATCAAATCCAACTTTTTGCAACAATACTCCGCAAGCTAATCCCACTGGTATATAGCTTATACAAAGCGGCATCACTGCATGCAAAGCTTGAAGCCATGGCGCACTTTTCTTTTTGTTCATTAAAATATCTCCTTTAATTACAACAAATAAACAGCGGACTCATTGTAACATAAATTCGCTAAATTGTAGCCGTTTTATTTAAAAACAAGATTATATTTTTCTCATTTTTGCTTCAATTCATGAACATACGTTTTATTTGTGAGAATAATTTGGGTCATATTTATCTGTTTCAATGTATATATACATCTTCTTGTCAGGAAGAGACTGACGCATATTTTTTTCAATATCATTGATAATCGAATACGTTTCATTTTCTTTGTTTCCAACAATATCTGCTTTTGCAGCGACTAAAATTTCCGTTGGACTTAAATGAACGGTTTTGATATCAATTAGCCGACTGATCTCAGGTCGTTCAAAGGCTAACTTGATTTTTGACAAATCGCTTGCTGTCACACTTTCACCAATGATCAGACTATAAAATTCTTTTGCTAGGAAAATCGCAGCTCCCATCAGTAAGAAACCAATTAGTAATCCGCTGATAGCATCAAATGCAGCAATCCCGGTTGCATAAGTCAAGATTGTTCCCGCTAAAGCCAAGACCAAACCGATTACAGCACACAAGTCTTCCGTAAATATAATCAGTATTTCACTATGTCGACTTTCGCGTAAAAAGCGCATCGTGGAAAGATTTTCAGTATTCAATTCTTTGATTTCTTTCATTGCGACACGCAAAGAACTTCCTTCGATTACCAAACCAAATAACAAAATGGCAATGACAATGATTGGATTACCAACTTCATGGGATGGATGCGTCAATTTTTCAAAAGCTTCCATCACCCCTAGTGCTCCCCCACCGAAGAAAAGCATCATTGCGACGATCGTACTAAAAAAGTATTTTGCTCGACCTTCACCAAATTGATGCAAGTCGCTCTGACCTTTATTAGCTTGTTTATCGCCAAATAGCAGCAAAATCTGATTACTACAATCAACGATACTATGGATGCTTTCATTCAGCATGGCGGCACTGCCACTGATTGCATAGCCGACAAATTTGCTGATAGCAACTAGAATATTAGCCCCTAGAGCAGCAATTACGGAAAACATTCCGCTTTTTTTAAAATTTTCCATATTCTTTTCCTTCTTTCGTCAAGTGAACTGACTAAAGTGCGGCAATATCCGCCCTTTAACAGTTTTTATGAAACTTATAATTTAGATAAATTGAAAATGACCGATTGTCCATTGTTCAATTCGATCTCTTTTGCCCCAGTAGTAGCACTTTTCCCATCCACAGTAAACATCCAATAGGTTTGATTCTTTTCATCCTGAGAACGCCCTTCAAGCGAAGTGATGAAGCCATCATTTTCCTCGACTTCAAAATTTTGTTTCAAAATAGTCAGTAAAGTTTCTCCTTTTTTGAAAGTCACTTCTTTTTTCAAAAAGTTTTGACCATTTTCTTGTAACGTGATCGTTGCTTTTTGCGATGTTTTTACTTCCTCCTTTTGGTTGGAAGTCGATGGTGTGTTAGTTGTACTACAACTTGTCAACATGAGTACACTGACACTCATTGCAAGCAGACTATAAATTATTTTTTTCATTTTTTCCTCCTGAATGATTGTAAAAACGTTTGACGACTGGCAGAAAAACAAGGAAGAACACAACATTACCTATACTGTGCATCAGATCAAACGACACCCCTTGAAGGTAATAGACCCAAGGTTGAGGTAAATGATAGAGCAGCGTATCGAAAACAGTCATCCCTATTCCATAAACTATACCTGCTAGAAAAAAGCAGGTTCCTTTTAACCAGAGATTCCTTCGAATTGTTCTTCTCGAGCAGAAAATTGAAAACAACGCCAGAACGACGGTATAGCTGAGCCACTGACCGAAGACCCATGGACCCACACCAAAATAAAAACTGCTGATTGCGATAGAAAGACTCATGACAATTAGCGCATCTTTCAAGCTTAAGTAAAGGACAATAAACAAAAAAATAGCAGTCATTGGCTGGAAATTCGGAATAAATTGAAAAGCGATCCTACCTGCTACACAAGCAGCAGACAATAAGCTAAGCTGGGCGATTTTATTTGTGGACATTCTTGATGTAACTCCTCCTTCACCAGCAGATGATTCACGTTCATTCAGTACATACAGAAAAGACTTGTGACAATTATTCTGGATAACTGCCGCAAGTCCTTTGGAACAGAATTATCTGAATGACCTCTGGTAATCCAACTTATCCAATCAGGACTTTCTCACCATTAACGGAACCAAGAATTCGTAATTGATAAAGAAATCAATGACGGATCGTGGGTAATCTCCAGATGAGATCGACAAGACCGTTTGATCTTTTTCGTTTATTGCTATCGTTAAAGACTGTCCTTTATCTAATCGTACTTGATAAGTAGTTTCGTTGATCTTTTCCATATCATAGGATGGATTTTTCATCGCCACGATAAAAATATCATCCAATACTTCATTCGTCAATTCAAATTCGCTCTGAAGGTTCAAACGAAGTGGCTTCGTATTGTCTAGTAGTGTCTGATTAACTGTAAAACCAAGTGTTCTAGCGTGGGCTAATAATTGATTCAATTTGTGATTAGAGATCGTGATCTGTCCTGCTGAGAATACTCGATCAACTGACCAGTATCGGATCAAAGAAAGCACTCGATCATCCTGGACATCGATTTCCATCGTCTCTGGTGATACATTTAGAAGACTCATCGATTCCACTTGGTATCGTTGATCGATGGTCGGTAATACAAAGGAAAAGACTAATTCGTTTTGTCCATTCAACGTATAATTGATAGAGAAATGTCTTGTTTTCCATGTGTCATAAGCTGAATTTGATCGTTCCAGACCAATATCATTCAACGGTTTCAGTAATTCATACGTGAAGTATTCGATCAGACTTGTCTTTCCAATCGTTGAGATCGGTTCTTCATTCAATATAAAGCGGTCATATGATTCTAATAATTCGGGAAAATCTGATTCCATCAAATATTTTCTCATACGTAAATCCGCTAATTCTGCTTCCGCTGTTTCAATCAAACTGACGATATCTTGATGATCTTGCTCTTTTCCTTCTAAATACCCGGGATTTTCTGATACTTCATAAGCACGGGTATTTTCTGAAGTATCCGTATTCGTCGGAGTTACTTTTTCTTTTTCATGGATTTTTGTTTCTTCTGGCATAGGGACTTTTTCTGTGTCCTCCAGTGGATTACTTGTTTGTTCCTCTAATGAAGTGTTCGTTTCTTCATGATCTTCTGTCTGTGCTTCATTTTTTGTCCATTCTGCTTCATCGTGTTCATTCATACTCGGAACCTCCTTCATTAGATTGATTATTAGGATTTTCATTACCAAGATAATTCATCAAGAATTCATGGATTGCTTGACCAAATCCCTCTTTGCTACCGAAATAGCGACTGATTTGCCGTTGCTCTTTTTCTACGATGGCTGCGCGAAGCTGGTCCGCTCTTGCTTCTTGTTTCAATGCTTCTTTTTGCTGCTGGATTGTTTCAGGTGTCTCGATATAAGGAAGCCAGCCTAATTTTTCATTAGATAGCACTTGCTTCTTCTTCTCTAATTCTTGAATTTCTTCCTCGATTTTCTTACGATTCAAGAATCCTTTATTATCATCCAAATCAGTCATCTGCCGATTGATTTCTTTTATCTGTTCGTCTAAACGTTCGATCTCTGTCTGAGCTGTGATCACCTTTGCGTCTAGCTCATTGATTTTTTTGTCATAGTCCGTTGTCTCCGGTTGGGAATATTTCTCCCACTCTTCATCGATCTTAGGCAAAACAAAAATTTCTGGCAGACTTGCATCGATACCAATTGTAGGGCGATCATGGTAATAAGTGCCGATTTTGTAATAGCTCATCGTTGGTGAGATGCTTTCTACTTGTTCCATAAAAGGAAATTCTTGCAAAAAACGATCATGGATCTTACGCATCAGCAATTGGTCAATCTCGTGATTTTCATTTGAGCTTCGTTTTAATTCTTCATTCAATCGGCCGTTGTACAAACGGTAGATCTCAGGAATATCTTCTTCGCGGACAGCTTTTTCAAAAGCCTGTAAATCTTCTAATAATTGGGAAAGATTCATGCTTGCTTTTTCTTTGATATCATAAAAAGAAGACGATTCTTTTGCTGTATCCTGATTCGTGCTCGTCTCCTCTAGTTCGCCTTGCTCGTAATTTGTGTTTGTATCTGGCTCTTTCATACTACTTGCCTCCTCTTACTCATCTGATTTTCACTTATTAATACTTCAATAGTACCATTTTCTGTAAAAAATTGTTATAAAAAAGAGCGGGCAATGCTCCATAAAACAGGCTGCACCAAAATTTGGCACAGCCTTTTTTTCGATCAACTAGTCTTTGATATCTGATTCATCTGATAGGACAGAATCGAATACAATGACTTTTATCATATTCTTTTATTTACTAGGCAGATCTCTTGTTGTGAAATGAATGCGCTGATGGTCATCACGAGTTAGTTGCGTTTCTTCGTTTAAATAAGTAAACGTCAATTGTTCTAATTCGGGATCTTCAAGCATTTTTTCATAACCGGTAAAAATCGAACGGATATAGTGTTTATATGCGTTTTTCTTTTTCTGTCTTTTTTTCATGTAGCACCTTCCTTATCAAAAACTATCATACCAATGAATAACTATCTAGACAAGTTGGTTTAAACCATTTTCTTTGTTTTTTTGAGGAATTTTGCTCTTCCAGTTGACGAATCCAAAAAAAAATGAAAAAATGCTTTAGTACTTAAGGAGGGAACCCAGTGAAAAAAATTGGTTTTGATTCAGATAAATATATTGAAGAGCAGTCCGCGTATATTTTGGAACGAGTGAACCACTATGATAAATTATATTTGGAATTTGGTGGAAAGCTAGTGGATGACAAACATGCGAAACGTGTACTTCCAGGATTTGAAGAAGATGCGAAAATCAAATTGCTACAAAAATTGAAAGATCAAGCTGAAATACTGATTTGCGTCTATGCCGGAGACATTGAACGTAATAAGATCCGCGGTGATTATGGGATTACTTATGATATGGATATCTTGCGGCTGATTGATGAATTACGCGGTTATGGATTATTGATCAACAGTGTCGTTATCACTCGCTATAGCGGCCAGCCTGCCACGAAAGTCTTTATCAATAAACTAGAAAGACGAAATATCAAAGTCTATAAACATTCAGCAATCGAAGACTATCCAGTCAACGTAGAAAAAATCGTTTCTGAAGATGGGTTTGGGAAAAACGAATACATTGAAACAACTAAACCAATCGTTGTAGTGACAGCTCCTGGACCAGGAAGCGGCAAACTCGCTACTTGTTTGAACCAACTGTATCATGAAAGCCAAAAAGGACATGCAGCTGGCTACTCCAAGTTCGAAACTTTTCCAGTATGGAACGTTCCGTTGAAACATCCATTGAACATTGCCTATGAAGCAGCCACAGTCGATTTGAAGGATGTCAATATGATCGATTCCTTCCACTTTGACGCCTACAATAAAGTAGCTGTAAATTATAATCGAGATGTTGAAACCTTCCCTGTAATCAAACGTATTATTGAAAAAATTACTGGTAAAGAATCTGTTTATCAATCTCCTACTGACATGGGTGTGAATCGTGTAGGATTTGGTATCGTGGATGATGCGGTTGTCCAAGAAGCTTCTAAACAAGAAATCATCCGCCGCTATTTCCAAACAGAGTGTGACTTCAAAAAAGGATTGATTGACGAAGAAGCAGTTAATCGAATAAAACTGATTATGGAAGAAGTCGGATTACGTCCTGAAGACCGAAACGTTGTCGTTCCTGCCCATGATTATGCAGATAAGATTCAAGCACAAAGTCCTACAAAAGATCCTTCTGCTGTGATTGCCATCGAATTACCAGACGAAGTCATTATTACCGGACGTACAAGCTCATTGATGGATGCGTCAGCGGCAGTCATCTTAAATGCAGTAAAACATTTAGCACATATTGCAGATGACATTCCTTTATTATCACCATTAGTTCTTGAAACAATACAAGGATTGAAATCAAAGACACTTCATTCCTCTTTGGATGCACTAAGCATCAATGAAGTCTTGATCGCTTTATCAATCAGTGCAGTAACGAATCCAATCGCTCAAGTTGCTTATGATAAACTAGCTGAACTTGAGGGAGCACAAGCCCACTCCACTGTGATGGTCAATAAAAATGATGAACAAACATTGAAAAAACTAGGAATCGATATTACTTGCGCACCTGTTTACCCTTCAGAAAATCTATACTACCAATAGAAAAAATTCACTTATAAAGTTTGAAAACGAAACTATTAGCATTAGCTTAAACAATAGTTTCGTTTTTTTATAACCATCACTAAGTGGATACACTTCTTGTCCCTTCTTGAGGGATATTCAGTTTGAAAGAAAAAACAAGAGTGTGATAAATTTTATTTCTCATACTTTAACTTGCTTTCCCTCTCTATTTGAAATACGAAAAAACAAAGGAACATCAGTTTTTTTAGCGTCTTTTATCTGTTTTTTCAATTTATTTTGGTTGCTTTGTATTCTAATGGAAAATGAATGCGTTTTACTCTAAAAAAGTAATGAAAATTTCACTAAAGATTAGTATTTTATTTACAAAACAGGTAAAATAAAACGGAATTTGGAATAGGAGTGATTATTTGAGTTATTTATTAGGTATTATTGGTTTATTTGTCACATTAGGACTTGCTTTTTTGATCAGCAGCAACAAAAAAGCAATCAAATTGAAACCACTAATTGTGATGTTCGTTTTACAGCTTGTTCTTGGTTTCGTATTGTTACGTACAACTTTTGGTACAGCGGTTGTTTCTGTATTGGCAAAAATGTTTGATCATCTTCTTGCTTTTGCTGGGCAGGGTGTTGACTTTGTTTTTGCCGGTGTAGCAAATAAAGGAAGTGCACCTTTCTTTCTTTCCGTATTGATGCCAATCGTATTTATTTCTGCTATTATCGGGATTTTACGTTACATCAAAATTCTTCCATTGTTTATGAAAGCCGTTGGTCTTGGGTTAAGTAAAATCAACGGAATGGGCAAATTAGAATCCTACAATGGAGTAGCTTCTGCTATTTTAGGGCAATCGGAAGTATTTATTTCCATAAAGAAGGAATTACCTTTCTTATCTGAGAAACGTTTATTCACCATGAGTGTCTCGGCTATGTCTACCGTGTCTATGTCAATCGTTGGATCTTATATGGCACTAATCGATTCTAAATATGTGATTACTGCCCTTGTTTTGAATTTATTTGGCGGATATATTCTGGCTTCGATTGTGAATCCCTATGTATTAGAAGAAAAAGAAGACGAACTAATTATTGAAGAGAACAAAGAACAGACCTTTTTCCAAATGTTGGGAGAATACATTCTTGATGGTTTCCATGTGGCAATCACGGTTGCTGCTATGCTTATCGGATTCGTTGCCTTGATTGCTATGATCAATGCTATCTTTCATGGGATATTCGGTATTACTTTCCAAGAGATCTTAGGTTATATCTTTGCCCCTCTTGCCTTCATCAGTGGAATCCCATGGAAAGAAGCAGTGGATGCTGGTAGTATCATGGCGACTAAATTGGTTACAAATGAATTTGTTGCTATGACAGAATTAGCTAACGGTCATTTCCATTTTACTGAACGCACAACAGCGATCATATCTGTTTTCCTTGTTTCATTTGCCAACTTCTCTTCTATCGGGATCATTTCCGGTGCGATGAAGGGGTTAAACGAAGAAAAAGGAAATCTTGTTGCAAAACATGGGTTGAAGATCTTGTTAACAGCGACTTTAGTCAGCTTTTTAAGTGCTATTGTGACTGGATTACTGGTATAATAAACAAAAAAGCAACGTTGCTTTCAAAAGCTTTGGAAATATTTCCAAAGCTTTTTCAGTTGCTTAAATATCAAAGGAGAAATGATGATGAATTATTGCTATGTGTTTATCGGTCCTTCTGGTTCTGGGAAAACTTCACTCGCAGAAGCTGTTTTTCAGCCGGAACAAAAGATCATTACTTACACGAATCGATCACCAAGACCTGGAGAAAAAGATCAAGAGGATTATTATTTTGTTTCTGACGATACATTCAATCAGATGATCAAGCGAGACGAGTTTGCAGAGTGGGATCAATATGCTCAACATAAATATGGTTCCAGCAAAGCAGAGATTACCAAAAAATTGAAGGAAGGAAATTGTTATGCCGTTTTGACGGCAAATGGTTTTTGGCATTTATACGAATATTTTGGCACGGTAGTCCGTCCGATCTTTATTACGATTTCTAAAAAAACATTACAATCGCGCCTGAAAAAGCGCGGAGATTCACCCGAACAGATTTCGGCCAGAATGGCAGTTTATGCAGAAGACTTAGCTCAACTGGAACGGTTGGCAACTATTCCCACACTTTTAGTCGTGTCAAACGATGGAGCGTTCCAAGAAGCAGCAGATAAAATAAAAAAAGGATTATTGATAGAAACAGATTAACTAAATATCCATAAGATAAGCTGAGAGGCCGCGACAAAAGTGATGTCACGACCTCTCGATGAACGGTGTTTCAGAAGTAGCTTCTTCGGAAATTATTTCTCGAAGCTCCCCTCCCCTCTATCACACCCTCTTAGCGATCAGCTGGTTGTTTTTCCGTATTATTAAGTCTTCATCCTTATGAAGATGCTTTTATACTCAATTGATTATTTTTTGATACGCTTTTCTTTCACCATGTTCAAAAGGGAATTCAATCATCCCTTGATAAGCGAATCCAGCAGAATAGATGGTCTTTTCCATCGGTTCATTAGCTGGATAAGTATCGATACGGACATCTTGGATATCTTTGCTGGCTGCAATCGTCAACAAATGTTCTAAGAACGGTTTTGCTAGTTTTTTCCCTCGAGTACTTTCTGCTAAAGCAACACGATGAATCGATAAATAAGGACCAGTTGATTCTTTCCAACTACCATCTATTTTTGTGTAAACGGGATCCACGCCTGAGACTAATGCAGCTGTTCCAGCAATTTGATCTTCGACTATTAATACATAGCTTTCTTTTCTTTCAATATCGTTCAAAATCGTTTCTTTTGTTGGTTTCTGCCCGTTCTGCCATTGGGGAGAGCCTTGCGAAGCAATAAATTCCGCTGCAGCATCAATAATTTTTACCACTTCTTCTACTTCTTCTTTTCTTGTTAGCCGAATATACACATCCAGTTACCTCTTTTCTGTTTCTTTTTCATTTATATTCTCTAATTTTTGGATCACTTCATACAGTTCAGGAACTGTTGAATAACTTCTAAGCCAATTTTTGGGATGATCCAGTAGTTGACTGATAAGTTCCAAATGATGCATTAGCGACCACTTTTTCAATACTCCGAGTCCTGGAAATTTTTGTTGCTGATAGAGAGCCAGTAATTCAATCATTCCTGAAGTGATCAAGAGCTGATGATGGTGACGCATGATCCATTTTTTCATTTTATCTCCTGCTTCAAGAAACTTCAATGCTTGATCTTTAGCGGAATCATTACTGTCAGAGACAAAATGCTTTACGCGGATATTACCGTAAGCATCGATATACGTTAGATGGATAGCAAGCGCTCGGCTAGGAAACCCTTTATCGAAATAACGGCTGCCTTCGATCGTGAAATCAGAAAATCCACTATATCCATCTTCGTGGAAAAAAAGATAGTCATCACTAAAAAAGTCATCTGTTTTATCTGCATAGCTTTCAACATGCTTTCTCGTTTGAAAAGAGTCACGGATCACAATTTTATTTTCGGGCAGCCAGATGCGAAAGCGACTAGCATCTGGTATCAAGAATTTCGAATCGACTCCTGCCAGCTGTTTCCATACCTCTGCGTCTTTTGGGTAGTGTTGTCCATCGAAAATCAGAAACGTTGGAGGGGAATTCAGTACGCCGTTAAGATTTTCTGGCGTTAAAATCTGTGCAGAGACGACAGAGCTATTTTTCTTGACTGTCCAACTGTGCACATGCTGATCGAATAATTTGAATTGTCCTACTTGGGGATTTTGGATCACAGCGATTGGATGGTGCTTTTTTTGAAATAATTCGATCACGTTTTTAAGCGTAGCGGAATCACGTACTGGTTCAATCACCGGATGGATTTTATTGGAGAGCAATCCTCGCGACAATGCTTCTTTTAATGCTAATAGGTCAAATTGTTTTCCTCTTAAATAAGGATAGTACATATTTTTCACTCCAATGGCTCTGTGGGCAACCGACGGATCTGCTGTTGCTGCCTTAAGTATTCATAATCATGTTGAAGCGCAGCAACTTCTTCTTGCAACTCATTGATTGCCTGACTAGCTATTTCCTCTAAAAACCGTTCATAATATCGTTCGTTAGAAAATGGATCTTGGTTTTCTGAACGTCTTTTCAATTCTTTGTACAATTGATCTGTTGGAAAATATTTTACGCCTCGCTCCATTTGCTTTGCTTTTCTTACTTCTCTGAATAAAGAAGCCATAAAACGGTTTGTCAAAGCTTCTTCCGGTACAGCAAGCTCCTTCTTTGCTGCTTTTTTCGCAATCATAAATGTACCAGATGCAGGCATTTCCTCTTCGATCGTGTACGGGCGATACACTAGTACACCTATTCCTGTAGGGATCTCTGTTTTCACTTCTTCATATAGTTTACTTGGTAAAACAAAATAATTATAATGCCCGACAAATGACAGTTTGGCTGTAGAACGAAAATCTGCTTTTGTCACTTTCAGCTCATAGCATCGCCATTCTCGGCTTCCATCAAATTTTGTCAAGCAGCTAAGCGTATCTACAATTCCTTGGTCATCAGGCATCGTGACTTCTTCTACGACTAAGCCGCCTTGCTCGATGCAATATTGGTATAATGAGGATTCTATTTCGATGGTTAGCGGAGTCTTCATGTTTTTACCTCCGAACATATTTTCGTCTTACATTTTACATGAAATGATTTTAAAATACTAGACAGAATACACAAGAAACAAAAATAGAAATGATGCTTGCCACGCTAGCACCATTTCTATTTTTCAGATTGACTGATGGACGGAACGTTTTTCTAAATACTGTTGCACTTTTTCGATCCCGATACAAATGACCCAATAAATCAATGCAACTAAAATATAGAGAGAAAAATAGTCGAATGTCCGACCACCTATAATCTTTGCTTTTTGAAATATTTCTGGCACTGTGATCGTTGCCGCTAACGAGGTACCTTTCACTAAATCCATAGCTACGTTACTGAGTGCCGGTACCGAGATTCGAAAGGCTTGCGGCAAAACGATATATTTCAAAACCCCAAAGAAAGAAAAACCGGAAGCTAAACCAGCGTCCCACTGACCTGAAGAAACGCCTGCTAGTGATCCTCGATAGATTTCACCAATAAATGCACTGCTGGTAATCGTAAAGCAGATGACTGAAGCCGTTAAGGCACTTAATTGATAAGGTAACCCGAAATATAGCAAGAACAGCAGGACTAGTGCGGGAATGCCTCTAAAGAACGATAAATAAAAACGGATAAATACATTCAAAGGTAGCCAATCTAACAGACCTAAAACTGTCAAAAGCAACCCTACCAAGTTTCCTAAAAGAAACGACACGAAGCCAATCCCTAATGTGTATACCAAGCCTTGCATGACGAAAGGAAGTGAAGTCCACATGAGGGAAAAATCAATGAGAGGAAAGTACATCAATCACTCACCGACTCAGTCATCGTTTCTTTCGGTTTGACTGAAACATCAGTTTGAAAATATTTTTCAGATATTTTCTTTGTCGTCCCATCTTCTTTCATCTCTTTTAATACGCCATCGATTTTCTTTTTAAGAGCATCATTTCCTTCTTTCAATAAAAAACCACTTTCGTTTTCATTGAAATAAACGTTCTCCAAGATTTTTACGGGGATCTCTGGTAAAGCAGATACGGCCATTTTCTGCAAATAATAATCATTTAGAATAACGTCTGTTCGACCGTTTGCTACATCGCTTAAATATTGATCATTCGTGGCGTTATCGTAAGTGACTAATTTAGCTCCGTGTTTTTCCGCTAAACGCATATAGCTAGTATTGGGTTCGCCAGCTGCTTTTTTTCCTTTAAGATCATCAAGTGAGTGGATTCCTGAATCATCTTTTTTTCGTACGATCATACTGTCAAATGAATATTTGAAAGGCTCTGAAAGGGAGAATTTTTTTTCTCTTTCTTTTGTGATACCAAAATCGTTCGCAGCAAAATCTGATTCTCCTTTTGAAACAGAAGTGATTTGTCCATCCACATTGTATTCTTTAAAGGAGATTTTGACATTTAAACGTTTGGCTACCTCTTTCGCCAAGTCTACGTCATAACCAACTAATTCATTTTGATCATTATAATAAGAAGCGGGAAATAGTGTGCCAGAAGTTGCTACTACCAATTCTTTCTTTTTTTCCACATTACTCCAGCTGTGATCTTCTTGGTTAGCGGCAGCTGTACCGCAAGCGCTTAAAATAAAAAAGGCACTAGTTATTAGAGCAAACAATCTTTTTTTCTTCATTTTTTCTTCTCCTTGTTTCTGCTATTTCCATGGATTTGGTAAATGGAACTGGTGACTTGCTTCAAATAGATAGCCGATTTGAAGCAGCAAATCTTCTCTTCCTCTGGCGGACATAAATTGAATCCCGAGAGGCATGTTTTCTTTTGTCAAATGAGTAGGCAAGCTGATTGCTGGTTGTCCAGTCAGATTAGCCAATTGTGTATAAGGCGTGATCTTCAAGCTTTCCTCAAACATAGAAGAAACAACTTCTAAAGCTTGTACTTCAGAACAATCATGGATGTGTTCCATCTGTGCTCTTATCGTATCACTTTGCAAATCTTCGCTGATTTTAGGGGCAGTAAATGCAGTCGTTGGTGAAAGGAATAAATCATATTCATGATGCAAGTTTTCCATCACAATTGCTGCATCATCCCATACATGCAGAGAATCAATGTAAGTAGCGGCAGAAAGTTTCTGACCATATTGGAACAAAGTCCAAGAGATCGGCTCAAGTTCTTCTTTTCTGACAGTTCGCTGGATGCCTGTTTCAATCGAGTGGATCATTGCTGCTGTCTCTGCGCCATTCATCTGATAATAAGACGTGATCAATTTACGACCATCTAGTGGGTAAGGAATCTCCGTCAAATCATGTCCTTCTTTTTCAAGGAAATCTACAGCTTTTTTTACAGCAAGTACTGCCTCTTCACTAATCTGTGAGTGGATCGGTGAATCGATACAAAAAGCTATCTTCAAACGTTTTTTTCTTGGATGTGTTTGCCACTCAACTGGCGATACTTGATATGGCGCACCGGTGTGGATGCTTCTCATTCCATAAAATAAAGCTTCCGTGTCTCTCATAGAAACCGTCAAACCGAAATCAATAGCAGCTCCTTGCCATCCTCGCCAAGCATATGGACCAACTGGCATCGTCCCTCGCGAAGGTTTCAGGCCAATCAATCCGCAAAACGAAGCGGGTATTCTAATAGAACCACCACCATCACTAGCGCCAGCTAAAGGAACGATTCCCGCTGAAACTGCAGCAGCAGCGCCTCCACTTGATCCGCCCGGTGTACATTCAAGGTTCCAGGGGTTTCTTGCTGGTCCATAGATGACGGGGTCTGTAATATTTTTGAAACCAAACTCTGGCGCATTGGTTTGTCCAAAAGGAACTAGCCCTATCGCTTCTGCTTGCTGTACATAATTGGATGTATGAGAAGCTCGATGTATTTCAAATAAACGAGATCCTGAAGTAGCAAGCCATCCCTTTTTTTCTTGACCGAGCATTTTTAAAGGGAATGGAATACCTGCCAATGGTCCTTTTTCCGACTGGGGAATCAATCGTTCAGTGGAACTATTCTCGAATGGTTCAAGTGCAACAAACGCATTCAATTCATGATTTTGTTTCTTTATTTTTTTCTGTACATCATCAGCTAATTCTTGAAAACTAAATTCTTTTTCTTTAAGTCCTTTCGCTAATTCTGTTGCATCTTTCATATTATCCTCCTTTTTGCCCCTGTTATTTTCCCACAAGTTCGTCTAACATACAATGAGTACGCTTGCACAAAAATGAACAGACAACCGTTTTTTATAAAAAAAGACGAAGATCATGATCGATCTTCGTCTTTTTACTAAGAAATAGTGCGTAATTTACCCTTAAATTCGTCAATAGACGCATATCCCTTTTCTGACATAATCTGAGTTAATTCGTTTGTGATTCTAGAAAAGATTTCCGGGCCTTCTTTGTGAAGCTCGGTACCAATCTGCAACATGCTTGCACCGCATAGCAGATGTTCAAATGCATCTTGTCCTGTCCGAATCCCACCTGTACCGATGATTTGGATTTCTGGTTTCAAACGCGTATAAAAAGCGCGGACATTTGCTAAAGCAGTCGGCTTGATATACTCTCCGCCAATGCCGCCGAACCCTTCTTTTGGTTTGATGACTACTGCTTCTTTGTCTGTATCGATATACAACCCATTGCCCACACTGTTGATAGCATTGACATATGTCAACGGGAATTGATTCAAGATATCTGCCATCTGATCAAAATGAGCAAAATCAAAATAAGGAGGCAATTTGATTCCTAGCGGCTTAGAAAAGATGCTGAATACTTCTTTCAGTGTTTCATAAGTGGCCTCAAAATCGTAAGCTAGTTGTGGTTTACCAGGCACATTTGGACAAGATAAATTTAGTTCAGTAATCCCCTTGAATCCACTTTTTTCTATTTCCCCAAGCATTTCCAAATTTTCTTGGACACTCATCCCGGCGATCGAAAAAAATAATGGTTGATTTGGGTTTTTCTGTGCTTTTTCATACGCAAGAGCATACTCTAGATAATAAGAAAAGCCTAAGTTTGGAAGCCCCATCGAATTGATACTGCCTAAAGGAACATCAAAATAGCGTGGTTCGGGATTTCCTTTTCGTTCATTGATTGTACAGCTCTTAGTGATAAATGCTCCTGCTTCTGAATGAGCCAGCTCGTCTAATTCCTGGGTAGTCATGCAGTGTACACCAGATGCATTCATAAAAGGGTTGGCAAAGGTATGATTGGCAAAGGTCGTTTCTAAACTCAAGTAAATCGCTCCTTCAAACAAGTTATTTTATCTAGTGTATCATGACTAAAAGAAAAATCAACTCTTGTTTTTCAACGAATTTCTTAATCATCCTGTTCGGTTGATAGTACTTCCCCTGTTTCACTATTGATCTTGACTGACGTACTTTGATTGCCATTTTTTACTTTGACTTCCCAATAAGTAGTACCTAGATCTTTATCCAGATCCCAATCGGTTGCTGTACCGCTTCCTACTTTATCGACAGCAATCTTTGCGGCTTCCTCAATCGTGATCAATTTATCAACAGCTAGACCATCTTCTTTTTTCTTTTGACCATTTTGATCCTCTCGATCTAGCGTTTCTGGATTCTCTGTTTCCATTTTTTCATTCTGAGCATCGATTCTTGCTTCATATTCTTTTTGATCATCGACACCTTCTATCTTGTAGAAGTAAGATCCCCAATCACTATCTAGTTCCAAACTAGTAATAGCAGTATCTGGATACTTATCTTTAAACAATTCAATCGCACGAGCTGCAGACACTTTGATAGCTGACTGGCCCATTGCCTCGCTCGAATTCTTTGTTTGACTAGACGAAGATGTACTTGCGTTTGTTGAGGATTCCGATACCTGAGAAGAGCGTTGTTCACTGCTGGAAGATGTATTCCCAGATGTTCCTTGATTGGTGTTTGATTGACAAGCAGCTAAAAACAAAGCCGCAAATAAACTAGTATAAATAACAGTTTTCTTCATTGATTCTATCTCCTTTATTATAAAATAGTATTCTATACAAGTATAACGAAGAAAAAAATTTCTGTCATGTTTAAAAATTAAAGAACAACGTTTTTATTATGAAAATAAAAAAGAAGCTAAGCTTTAGAGACAACCCTAGAAGTTAGACTAAAATCTCACTTCGGGAGCATCATAAAACTTAGCTTCCATTTATTAAATAATTAAATAGCTTTTAAACTGCCTTTTTATATCAATTATGCACGATGCATTGGGATATCATTATTTCCAGGTTGAACAAGCAAATATTGAATTACATCGATATTGCTTGACTCAAATGAAGCTGCACAAGCTTGTAAATATAGATCCCACATTCGATAGAAGGAATCACCCATTTCTTTTGTGACTTGATCTTGGACTTGATGGAAATTTTTTGTCCAATGTTCTAATGTCAATTGATAGTCACGACGCAAACTTTCTAAATCGATCAATTGCAAATCGTTTTTTGTAATATTATCAACTAACTCAGTAACACCAGGAACATAACCACCAGGGAAAATATATTTATTGATCCAAGCGTTTGTCGCACCGCCTTGTTGTCGGCTGATTCCATGGATCAAAGCTGTTCCTTTTGGTTTCAATAAATCTTTTACGACTTTGAAATAACCTTCAAGATTTTCAGAACCTACATGTTCGAACATACCTACACTTGTGATATGATCAAACGTTTCGCCTTTTAGTTCACGGTAGTCCATTAATAATACACGGCATTTATCTTCTAAATGTTCTTCTTTGATTTTTTTGGTGATCAAATCGTATTGTTCTTCACTTAGAGTGATCCCAGTTGCTTTGACGTTATATTCTTTGGCAGCAGTGAACATCAATGTTCCCCAGCCACAACCGATATCAAGCAACGTTTCGCCTTCTTTGATAAAGAGTTTGTCTAAAATATGATGGACTTTATTGATTTGTGCTTGTTCCAACGTATCTTCAGGTGTATTGAAATAGGCACAAGAATAAGTCAAAGTTGGGTCTAGCCAAAGTTTATAAAAGTCGTTACCTAAGTCATAATGCGCATGGATATCTTCTTTGTTTTTTTGTTTTGTATGTTTTTCTTTCTTTGGCAGCCATTTTAGATAATCTTTTCCTCGTAAAAAGCTGTTTGCTTGCTGATAAGCATCGTTGATCAATGCTTGGATACTTCCCTCGATCTCGATTCGATGATCCATATAAGCTTCTCCTAGTGCCAAAGAAGCGTTGCTTGTAATCTCTTTCATTGGGATTTCTTCATGGATATTGATTTTGATTTGGGGAGGAGTGTCCGTATCTCCGTATTGTTTCGTTGTACCGTCCCAATAATTTACTTCGACAGGGAGCGAGAAAGAACGTGAAAATAATTGATTGTATAAAGTTTTCTCTAACATGATTTTCCTCCTTAAAAAAACTACCCTATTACGTTAATACTAAAAAAGAAAAGAATCAACTAAGAAGTTTAATTTTTTCAGAAATTTTTCAAAAACTACTTTATTTTTCATTTTTTTCACATTCATTGTCGCACAAATCACTTAAACTTGTCATTCGACACGCTTATCTTTGAATTTTGTCTTAGCAAAAACCCATAAAAGCAGCAAGACAGTTATCATTGTTTGGACACTTAGCATCAAGATAAAGTCAAAGTGGATAAACCCTACAACTGCTGCTACCATGGATCCTATCCCCATAACATTCAGCATCAAATTTGCACTCTCTTTGAATGTATGAATGGATGAAAGTTGGCTTTTTCTTGTCATCCACAAGAAAAAGGAAGCCCCGAATAAAATGAGACTCGTCATGACAAATAGGACAAAACCAAGACTTAAACTATAAGATAAAATGATTGTTGGACGATTACTGGCATAAAATTCTCTTTCTAAAAATCGTTGGAAATCTTCGGGCGTACGTACAGAATCTGGTTGGAAAGATGGACTATAATTCATCGTATAGCGGCGTATACCAGATTTATCCTTTTGTTGGATCACCCATTGTTCCTTCTCAAAATCAATAAAAGTTCCATGATCGGATTGTTGTTTCTCAGATAAAGACACACCTACCAAAATTTCAGGGGTCACAGCTATCGTTTGTTGCGATGATTGTAGCCCAGTTTTAGATAATTCAAGTTCAGAAAATTTTTTGGTTCCTTGTTCATCGATCAGCGAATGAACGGATAGAAATTGTTCTAATGGAATCGCTTGGATCTGATTGGCGTAAAAAAGAGTCACAGGCATGACCATCAAGGAAACTAAAAATACAAATATCAAGAAAAATTTAGGCCATGATAATAGTTTGCGTCCCGCAAACACTTGAGTTGGCGTACGTAAAGTGGAAAAATAATTTAACGGAAATGTTTGCATGATCCTCTGCTCCTATCCTTTTGTTCCGCCAGATGTCAGGCCGGTAACAAAGTTCTTTTGTAAAAAGAAGAATAATAGACAAATCGGTAAAGCAATCAAAATTGCTCCAGCAGCAAAGAGGGAGACCCTTTGATTTGTCACATCAGAAATAAATGTTTGCAGGCCGACAGCAACAGTCTGATTTTCAGGTGTTCGAAGCAAGAACTTCGCTAACATGAAGTCGCCAAATGGTCCCATGAATGCCCATAATGCTTGAACGGCGAGCATTGGTTTGACAAGAGGTAATACAATCTGGAAAAAAATCCTGAAATGCCCTGCCCCATCAAGTTTAGCAGATTCATCTAAATCTATTGGTACTGTGTCAAAGTATCCTTTCATCAACCAAGTATTCATTGGAATCCCACCGCCTATATAGATCATCGTCAAGAACCAATACTTATCTAGCGCCTCTAATAGGAAAGCCATGACATAAAAGGCAGTCAATGCTGCCATAGTCGGTACCATCTGAATCACTAAAAAGAACATCAAACTTGATTTGCGGCCGATAAAACGATAACGGCTATACGTATAGCCAGCTAAAGTTACTACAGTTACTTGTACGATCATCGTTAGGACAGAGATGATTAACGTATTTTTATACCAAGTCCCGTAAAGTGTTTCACTGAACAGCCGCGTGAAATTCCCTAAAGTCCAGTCGCTTGAAAAATCCAAACTGAAAGCCGCAATGTTTCCTGACTTGAAGGCAGTACTTGCTGTGATCAAAAGTGGATAGATAATAATGACTGATAACAGCAAAAGAAAAAAGTAAGTAAAAAAGTGAGAAAGCCGTTTTTGGAATCGTGCACTCGAATGAAATTTTTTCATTGTTTAATCCCCCATATTGAACGCATTTGTCTTTTTGAACACTAGTAAAGATACGCAGATAACGATGATGGAGATAATCAACGTGATGGCTGAAGCCATAGAATACTGCGGAGAAGTTCCAGTCGTAAGTTTATAAATCCATGAAATCAGGATATCAGTAGAACCAGCTCCTCCACCCACGCTTCCGGGGCCTCCATTGTTAAATAGGTAGATCATAGAAAAATTATTGAAATTCCCAGTATATTGGGTAATAAACGTTGGTGCTGCAACTAGAAATACAGCTGGAAGTGTGATATTTGAGAAACGTTGCCATGCATTTGCTCCATCGATTTTTGCTGCTTCATACAAATCTTCAGAAATCGACTGTAAAATCCCTGTAACCATTACATAGATATAGGGAAATCCTAACCATCCTTGAACTAAGATGATTGCCACTTTCGTCCAGTTCGGGTCCGTTTTCCAAGAGATTGCACTGATATCTACAAAAGGAAGCTGGTTTATGAAAGGAATCACTTGAGTATTGATGGCACCTACGCTATCGTTGAATATATTCGAAAAACTCATGATAGTAATAAAAGCTGGGACCGCCCATGGTAATAAAAAAATGATACCGAAAATACGTTTGAATTTAATAAATTTCTGGTGAGCAACAACCGCTGTGAGAATACCAAGGGTGATTTGCAAAGTTGTTGCACATAACGTCCAGATCACGGTCCATGAAAAGACTGCAAAAAAAGTATTGCGATATGAACTCAAGAAGAAGATGCTAAAAAAGTTTTTAGCCCCTACCCAATCAATCAAACTGGCTGGTGGAATATGATTAAAGTCATAATTGGTAAATGCAGTAAATAATGTGACTAAGACTGGGAAAATGATGGTAAAAATCATGAGAAGATACGCGGGAAGTGTCAATAGATAAGGAAAACCTTCATCACCTATATTATGTATGACTTCCTTCATCGTCCGATTGATTTTTTTGCCCTCTTTACGCATCCTTGCTACTCGATAGGCGTCTAAAAGATTCAAAGCGTAAAAAATCAAGAAAATGATCGTAATGATGAATTGCAAAGTGCCTTCAATCAAAATAAATAATGAATGATCTTCCATTGGTATACTTCCCAAAGTAATCAATCCTATCAATGCATGAAATCCGCCCAAGAACATCTGACCAATGAATAGGACGAATATGGCGAAAAAAACGATACCTTTAAAAGTTTGGCCATTTACAAACTGCCCCATCCCCGGAATAAGTGAACAAAGCGTGATTTTTTTTTCGTTGATCTGGCTTGTTTTATCTTGCTGCATCTGAATGCCCCCTCTAAACTTGCTAAACCGCAAACTACTTTTAAGATAATGGCAACAAGAGCAAGATAATTTCCCATCTCGCTCTTGCCACCTCTATCTGAAGCACCTGTTCCATTTTTTATAAAAATGGACGGTTATCATTTTAATCAGTATTTTTGTTCTATGGCTTCACTGATTGTTTTCACTGCTTCATCTGCGGATTCTTTTGGTGTTTTTGAACCTGATGCTGCATCGAACATCAAGTTTTCTGCACCTGTCCAAACTTCACCCATTTCTGGGATGTTTGGCATTGCTTGAGCTGTTTCATATTGTTCGATTACAGCTGTTGTTAATTCATCGTTTTTAGCCTTGGCTGTTTCCCGAGCTTGTTGGTTTGCAGGGATTTCATTTACCATTTCAAAGAATTTCTCTTGATTCTCCTGATTCGTTACATAATCGAGCCATTTTTGAGAGAGATCTTTGTTTTTAGCGTAATTGCTGACTACCCATCCTTTTCCTCCGCCAAATGGTTGATAAGGCTGTCCATTGTTTAGAGTAGGGATTTTTGCAACACCATAATTGATATTGTTTTCTTTGTATGTTTGCGCTTGCCATGGGCCGTCAATAATTGCTGCAGTTTTGTTGGACATGAATTGCTGGCTGGCGAAGTCTCCTGCACTTTTTATGTCTTGCATTCCCTTAGGCCAAACATTTTGGAACCAATCTGTTGCATAAGAAATTCCTTCTACAGCACCTGCATTATTCAAACCGATATCAGAAGGATCTGTACCATCATCACCGAATACATAGCCGCCGTAACCTGCAATCAAACCATAGGAATAATAAAAGTCAGTCCATTTAGCTAAAAATCCTGTATTTTTTCCTGCTTCTGACTCAAAAGCAAAACGACTGTCTTTGGATAGATTTTCCAAATCTTTAAACGTCGCTGGTGCTGTATCGACTAAATCTTTGTTATAGTACAAAACAAGGGTCTCAATTACTGCAGGCTCTCCATAGATTTTTCCACCATAAGTCACTTGGGCTTTGTCTGTTTCATCGTAAGCTGATTCATTTCCCAGTTTTACTTCCGCCAGATGTCCTTGCTGTCCTAACGCACCGATCCGGTCATATGCTGCCATCATAACGTCAGGTCCCTTTCCAGCAGGCCCATCTAACGCTAATGATTCCAACTGATCGAACATGTCCTTTTCTACCAGCTTGATCTTCACATCGTTTTCTTTTTCGAATGTATCTTTTATTTCGTTTATATAATCTTTATATCCAGAATCAACGGAGACTGTTAACGTTTTTCCTTCTTCCGCTTCCCCTTCTGCTGAAGAATTACCATTGCCACAAGCCGCTAATCCGCCTAAGATTCCTAAAGAGACTAACCCTAAACCTAACTTTTTCGCGCTTCGTTTTTTCATCTTCATTTCCTCCTGTGTATTCAACGTGCTGTTACACCATTATTATAATGGGCATAAATCTTTATTTGCAAACGCTTTCTTGTTGTTACCGGTAACAGTTTTTCAGCACATAATCAAAAATCCGTATTGCTGTATCTCTGCTTTTCCATCTTCTAATAACTGACAATTTTGACTAAGAATAACCTCATTTTCCTGTTCTACTATCCAAGGTTCTTCTGACTGACTGAAGTAAATATGGATAATCTGCCCCTGTAGTTCACGTATAAAATAAAGCTTATCTTCACGATCATTTACTATTAGCCATTGGGTAGCCCCTTCAGAAAGAATCTTAGACAACTGTTTCCTAAGAGAAACGAGTTCTTTTATAAAACCAAGCAGTTCTAGATCTTGTTTTTCTTTTTCCCAGACCATACATTTTCGACAATCTGGGTCTTCTCCACCAGTCATCCCTACTTCTGTCCCATAATAGATACAAGGAGATCCTTTTTGAAGAAACATAAAAGTCATCACAGATTTCATCAATTCCTTGTTCCCATTACAAAGAGTCAAAATCCTTGCAGTATCATGAGAATCTAATAAGTTAAATGTCCCTTCGTTCACCTGATCTCTGTAAAGCATTTGCTGATGATTCATTCCGCTAACCATTTGCGAAGCTGTAACTTTCTTTTTTGCAAAATAATCTTTAATTGAATCTGTAAATGCGTAATTCATTACTGCGTGGAATTCATCCCCTTGCAGCCAGGCCTGTGAGGAATGCCAGATCTCTCCCAGGATATAGATATCAGGTTTGATGACTGTGACTTCTTCTCTGAATTTTTTCCAAAAATGATGATCCACTTCATTAGCAACATCTAGTCGCCATCCATCAATATCGAATTCTTTTATCCAATAGGTGGCAATGTCTAGTAAATATTTTTGAACCTCTGGATTTGCTGTATTTAGTTTGGGCATAAATGGAGTAAAAGCAAAAGTATCATATGGGATATTTTCAGCAGTTTCTGGCACATCAGTCATCTGATAGGAATCTACTGGGAAAAAGCGGATATGGAACCAGTCTTTATAGATTGATTTTTCTCCGTTTTCGAGTACATCTTGCCATTGGGGCGAATGGATACCCATATGATTGAATACAGCATCAAACATGATACGTATCCCTCGTTTATGAGCTTCATCAATTAAGTTTTTTAAAAGTTTTTTATCTCCAAACGCGGGATCGACTTCATAATAGTCGATCGTATCGTACTTGTGATTGGATGTAGCTTTAAATATGGGACAAAAGTATATTCCATTGATACCAAGGTCTGTCAAATAATCCAGATGATCCATCACACCTTGTAAATCCCCGCCAAAGAAATCTTCACGATCTGGCTCTTTGCTTCCCCAAGCCAAAGTATGCTCGGGGTCATTTGCTTTATCCCCATTTGCAAATCTTTCAGGAAAAATTTGATACCATACTGTTTCTTTCACCCATTCTGGTACAACGAAGCGATCAATTTGGTGGAAATAAGGCATTCGAAAATAAAAATTTGGTTCAGCAATCACATTTTCTCGATAAGGAAAAATTCCTTGATCACCATAGAAACAATCCGTGCTGTCTTCTCCAATAACATGGAACGCGTATTGTAATCGTCTTGTTTCACTTGTCAATTCAACTTCCCAATAATCATGAATATTTGTACTTAAACATTTTTTCATTGGTCGTTCTTTTTGATACCATTTTTCAGTTGTTATGGTATATGGATCTCCGCTTAACACATATACTTTTTTGATATCATTCTTCCGAGTACGAAGCCGGATACGGAATTTTGTATTCGTATATAGAAATGCATATTCACTTTCCGGTCGATGATAAATTGCAGCTGTGTCCATTGATTTCCTCCTTGCGATTTAATATTACGTCCTCACTATAAGTGATAGAGATAGAAAAGACAACGCTTTCAAAAATGTTATCGGTAACAGTTTTTTTGACACTTTTCCATTACTTTTTAAACGAATTCAACAGTTAATGAAAAAACTTTTAAAAGTTTTTAAAGCTATTTCCTACCTATTTCGAGTTCTATAGTTATCTTAGTTTCTCTGCTTCTCTGCTCTCTATATTCGATGCTCCTAATTAAAAAAGTTTTTAAGAGTTTTTGTTTGATCAAGTGATTTCAGATAAGTTGAGTATCCTAAATTAGCCAAGCCTAATTTTTTTCTTAAACGAAGTTAACTTATGGTGAAAAATAAGTTATAATAAGATAAGAATACTGTTAATCAACTAAAGGAAGTGGATAAATGAAAGAAACAAGACAATTTATATGGACATATGCCAAGATTATTTTTGCTCTCTTTATATTAGGAGTCGCTATCAATATGTTTTTAGGGCCTCATCATATCGCTGCTGGTGGTGTCAGCGGACTAGGAATATTACTGGAAGCTGCTTTCGGTTTTGACCGTGCTATAGTCATTTTAGTATTGAATATCGTTATGTTAGTGCTAGCTCTTCTGTTTTTAGGTAAAAAACCTTTTTTCAAAGTGCTTTTTGGAAGCTTAGTTTTTCCTTTGATCATCGCGGTAGTTCCAGAGATGATAATCACTTCAGATCGGTTGTTATCGGTCATTTTTGGAAGTGCGATTTTTGCTTTAGGAGTGGCCATCTTATATAAAAATAACTCTTCCAGTGGTGGCACGACGATCCCTCCCCTCGTTTTTAAAAAATATTTCCACTTGAACACTTCGATCGGCCTATTTCTTACAGATGCTTTCGTCGTTTCTCTCAATCTGTTTGTTTTTGGAATAGAAGAATTTCTTTACGCTATTTTATCTATTGCAATCACTTCAATTGTCATGACCTATATCGAAACAGGTATCAATCGGAAGAAATCCGTCATGGTCATGAGCGAACATTCTTTGGAAGACATCCGCCTTCGCTTAAGTGCTGAAATCGGACGCGGGCTTACCTTGCTGGAGGCAAAAGGCGGTTATAACCGAAAGTCAAAAGAAGTGTTATTGATCGTTGTGACCGACCAAGAATTTTCTCGAATGAAACCTCTGATAGAAGAAATTGATCCAAGCGCCTTTGTCATTGTCAACAGCGTAGCAGAAGTAATGGGACGCGGATTTACTTATCATCCAATCGAATGAGTTGGTAAGTAATCAATCCCATTCTTTTGAATGCGTTTTCTTTAACTGGTATAATAATAGAAGAAGTAAGTAAATGCACGATTGAAAAAGAGAGGAGATTTTTATGCATAAAGGAACAGAAATCGATTTTGTAGTAAACGACAGTTTGAAAGCTCTAAAACTTTATCGAACGATCTTTGATGAAATAGAACTGATTGAGGCAACAGAGTATCCTAGAGGCAATAATGAAGTCATTTTTTCCTTGTATGGCACGCGGTTCCATATGCTGGATGAAAATCCACCCCTTGGTCTGACTGCCCCTACTGCTGAACATCCAAATACGATCTGGTTCAATATCATCGTCTCTGACATTAAGGACACACATAATAAAGCATTACGAAATGGCTGTGTAGAGATCCAAGAAATGACAGAAATGATGGACTTTGGTGTGACCAATTCGATGTTCAGGGATCCTTTTGGTTATTTATGGATGCTTCATCAGGTTCATCGTGAAGTAAGTTTTGAAGAAAGAAAACAACTTTTTGAAAAATATATGTAAAGTTTATGATGAGATTAGTTCTTGTCACTGATATTTTTTGTAAATGTTCTTATTAGAGGAAGCAAGTTTGTTCCATTTGCTTTCTCTTTTTTCCTTGAACAATCAATTTCTTTGCTTTTCATAATTAAGTTGTGTACAATTAAATTGTACCAAATATAATAAAAGGTGGTAATCTTATGAAAAAAATGTATTCTACAAAAATGATCAACACAGGCGGACGTTCTGGAGAAGTCCATAATCCTGATCACACATTCGAATTAAATATTGCAGCTCCTGGTAAACGTGTTGAAAACGCAACAAATCCTGAACAATTGTTTGCAGCTGGTTTCAGTGCCTGTTTCAACAGTGCATTGGAGTTGATTAAACAACAAAAAAATATTTCTGGCGCTTCTACTGTCAGCGCACAAGTTTCTCTTTATTCCGAAAGTGAAATGAGCTTTGTCTTAGGCGTAGAGATTGAAGGATCTATCGAAGGTCTTTCTCTAGAAGAAACCCAAGAATTATTAGAAGCTGCACATAAAGTGTGCCCTTATTCAAAAGCGACAGCTGGAAATATCGAAGTTACTCTAAAAGCTGTTAGTGAATAGACTTTTTTGTGTAAATCCGCTATGATACACTATAGTAAAACAGCGGAGGTGGAAAAATGGAAGATCTATATTTAGCTAATCAAGTATGTTTTCCTTTATATGCCGCCTCTAAGGAGATCATCAGACACTACACTCCCCTTCTCAAACCGCTGGATCTTACCTATACCCAGTATCTTGTGATGCTAGTTTTATGGGAAAAGAAAAAGGCTACAGTGAAAGAGCTAGGAAATGATTTGTGTCTGGATTCTGGTACGCTAATTCCCTTACTGAAGAAGTTAGCAGAAAAAAATTATATCAAGCGTCAGCGTGAAACGGATGATGAAAGAATCGTAAATGTTACGCTCACTTCTCAAGGAGTTGCGTTGCAAAAACAAGCAGAAGGTATTCCACAAAAGATCAAGTCTTATCTTCCACTTGAACAGGAAGAATTGGATACACTGCAACATCTGACCCGAAAAATGCTAGATAATTTTCATCAAGACCAGAAAAAGGGCTGAAACTGCTAGATGAACGATTTTATGAGGAAAACCAACTCATAAGATAACGTCATTTAGCAGTTTTTCTTTTTGCTCTTTCCCTTTCTTATTTTCGTATTCCATCATATAATGAATAACGTGTTTATTTTTGTTATTTGGAGGTTGTCAAATTGTCCGTTTATCAGCGTTTTTTGGCGAATGAAAAAATACGCCGCCTCACTGTTTTATTATCTGTCATTTTTGTACTTTTCTTAGTAAAAAGTATGATTACAACCATTTTACTCACATTTATCTTTACTTACTTGATGATCCACCTTGTTCAAATCATTCAGCGATTTGTCCGAATTCCTACAGGTATTTTAGCCATCATGATTTATACATTGATCGTTTATCTTATCTATCTGGCATTCACAAAGTATATCCCGATGCTTATTCATCAAACATTCGATATGATCCAATCTGTTATTGATTTTTACGAGCATCAACCAAAAGATGCAGATCCAGTTTTACAATACATCCACAATTATATCGAGCGGAACGATTTCTTTGAACAGCTTCAAAATGGTGCGTCAATTGCGCTTGGCTATTTACAAGATATAGGAAAAATGGCAGTGGCGTTCGCTATGTCGTTCATCTTAAGTTTCTTTTTTATGATTGAAAAGCAAAAAAACGATTTTATTCTCACGGTTATTTCTAAAAAGTGAATTTTCTTGGTTCTTTCAAGATCTATATTATTTCGCCGATAAGTTTGTCAATACATTTGGTTTAGTATTAGAAGCTCAATTTATTATTGCTCTTTTAAACACTCTGCTCACAACTATTGCCTTGGCCGCATTTGGCTTTCACCAACTGCTGAGCTTAGCAATTATGATATTCATTCTAAGTCTGATCCCAGTAGCAGGCGTTATTATATCTTGTATTCCTCTATCTTTCATTGCTTATTCCCAAGGAGGAATCAGAGATGTTGTTTATATCCTGATGACGATTTTGGTTGTGCATCTGATCGAATCTTATGTACTGAACCCAAAATTAATGTCTAGCAAAACAGACTTGCCGATTTTTTATACATTCGTTGTCTTGCTTGTTAGTGAACGATTCTTTGGCGTTTGGGGATTGATTGTCGGCATTCCGATCTTCACCTTCTTTTTAGATGTGCTGAAAGTGAAAAAGATTCCAAATCATTCACCAAGAGAAATAGATATCCTTTAAATTAAAAATGTAGAAAGATAAAAATTAGAACGACCCTAAATATCAGATTTAGAATCTGTTATTCAGGGTCGTTTTATTAATACTTTTTTTCGTTTGAAAAAATGTGTTCTCCGACATTCTTCAAATGTCAGTGTCATCTATTTTGTTTAAATCTTTTTACAGAAAACATTGTTGTTATACTTAATAGAATGATTCCGCTCCACAGTATGACTTTATTTTGTGCTTCTCCAGATTTTGGCAGCTGTTTATTTTTCATATCATGACTAGCAAGGATTGTATCATTGCTACTTTTTAAAGTCTCAGCTAGGTGAGGGCTATCAAATCGTTGTGTGTGTGTATTCTGCTTTTCTTCATTTATTTGTCGAATGGTTGTATTTATTTTTTGACTCTCTTTCTTTTCATCCTTTTGGGTGCTTATCTCTTTTGCCGTTATATTTGTTTCAGGTGTTTTTTCTGGCATTTCTGGGGCCACATCTGGCTTTTCTTCCGGAAACCTATTTGGTGTTTCTGGATTCTCAACCTCATTATCCGTGTCTGGTTTTTCTTCTGGTGTTACTTCGTTGCTAGAGTCTGTATCTGGTTCTGGACTGACATCTGGTTTTTCTGGATTCTCGGTTTCATTATCTGTGCCTGGTTTAGTTTCCGGTTTTGTTTCGTTTTCAGAGTCTGTATCTGGTTCTGGAGTCACATCTGGTTTTTCTTCGGGAGTTGTTTCAGGTTTTGATTCATTGTCTGGCTCTGGCTTCATTTCTGTATCAGGCTCTTCACCAGGTTCTATTTCCGGTTGCTGTTCTCCGTCTGGATTTTCTGTAGGCGGTATATCAGGCTTGTTTTCATTTTCTGGTTTATCCGTTGGTTCCCCAACAAGATCTCCTCCTCCTGAGTCGCTTGCTGAATCTTGCTCAACTGTCTGCCGTTGACTATATGGCGTCAGATAATGAAGATCGTTCGGTGACCCATCTGATACTTTGACAGTAAACAGTGCTGGTTTTAGCAAGTCCTGATTTAATGTGACGGTGAAAGTAAATGTTGCTTGCTTGTGTTGGATAGACAAAGTATTCTCGTCATAACTGATCAATAAAGCAGGGTCAACATTCTCAAATGTAACAGCTGATTGTCGTATCGGTGCTAAGTCTCCCGAATAATCAACTGTTGCTTTGATGGTCGCTGTTTGTCCTTTTTTTAATTTTGTGACACCTGAATTGAAGGAAGAAAATTCATCTTGGAAAGTAATTCGATTGACATTGGCCCATTTGATTTCTGCCCAATTTGCTGTTTCTATCTCCTCTGTATGCACTGTCTGATTTATAGTCAGCGATAAGCTTAAGGCTGTAAATGTTGAGATTAAGATGGTTGGATATCTCATAACTCTCTCACTCCTTGATTTTTTTGTATGCAAGAAATAAGATAGTAGAGATTGTGCCTATATGTTTACTGTCTTTTTGTCTAGATTCATGAAAAAAACAGTAATATTTTCAAGTTTTAACAATTTAACTAAAAAGGAGCGCCCTTCATGCAAACCCAAGAAGCGATAAAAACGTATCTTTTGAAGAAAAAAAGCAATACAAAATTAGATATTTTTCTTTTCCTGTCTGAACATCGTTTCTTTATTACTACACAATATTTAGCAGATCATTTCCATATGTCTGAATCAAATTTTCTATTATACATCAAAGAATTAGAACAAGATTTTGAGCGTCTAAATCTAACAAAACTGCATATTGATAAACAAAAGCCTTTTTTGAAGTTGAATTTTGAAGGAATTGATCCGGCTTATTGCTACTATCGTCTATTTGGAAGGTACTGCAACGAATCGGTCAGTTATCAGATCTTGACTTCTTTGTTCAGTTGTCAGACAAATTCGATTATCAGTTTAAGTCAGCAAACAAACTATAGTGCCTCTTATCTGTATACGAAAATGAAAAAAATCAATGCATTTTTAGCATTGTATGGTTTGTCTGTCTCCTTTTCTAATAATGGAAGAAAGTCCTTTTCTGGAAAAGAAGTACAAATCCAATATGCAGCATTAGATATTTATTGGAATATCTTTTCAAGTACTGCTGCAGATTTTTATGATGAAGATCCACAGGTAGTTGCTTTTATGATGAATACTTTTTTTAAAAAAGAGGTACTTGACCGACTGAATAGCGGTATGATGGATAAATTGTATTTGCTGTTGAAAATATGTAAAGAGAATTTTCCGGCTACTTCTGTGAAAGGTGTACAAAGAGAATTTGAGGAGTATGAATATATTGACTTTTTTATTGATCCCTCTGTCGATATTTTGCGCCCCAATCTGCCAATTTGTCGCGAACAACGCATCTTAGTGAATATTTTAGCTCGGCTCTCTATCACGAAAATCGAATCAGAAAAAACAAGTTTGGAGCAATACGAACTTTTAAGAAAAGCAAATGTTCCTCATGTTCTTTATTCAAGAAAAATGGTGGAATCCTTTTGTACAGTATTTGATTTGTTTATACCTGAAAAAGAAAAAATTCTTTACTCGTTGGCGTTCGCACGAAATAAACTTTATAATGGATTTCTTAACTTCAATCAACCAAATACGCCCCTTCCTACTTTTATGCTTTATCAAGAGCATAACGTATTGAAAGAAATCCAAACAGCTATCGAACGATTTTACATGGATTTCAGAGAACAAAATCAACATATGCTGCCAGATATTTTAGAAAAAGAAAATGTGCTATGGATGGTCGAAGATCTAGTACATTTATATGATCGTTACAAAAAACAACCGCTGATCGTGATTGGTGTGAACTATACGCGTGATTTTTATATCAGTAAAGATTTGATTGTTAAGATAGAACAAATTTTTTCAAATGAATCGATCAAAATACAAAACGATTTTATGGAGAACTGTAACATCGTTATCAGCGACTGCCCTTTGAAACAGTTGCCTTCCCACATCAAAAAAATATATATTTTAAAGGGAATCATCACACCAGAAGATTGGAAAAAAGTGATTATGAGGATTTCAGAATACATTTTTGAATTAAAAGAAGAGGCTCTTATGAACCAATCGGAAAAAGAAAATCAAGATAACCTCTAGTTCCTAGACCAAAGAAGTGACATAAATCCGAATGCTTTTTAACAGTATACGGATTTATGTCACAAAAGTTTGAATATCTTTTTCGTTTACATAATAAAATTATAAATTATTTACTGGTTTTCTTTGCGTTCATTTCCTTTTTCAATTGCTTCACATAATCCATTTAGATATACCGCACCTAATGCTCGATCATATAAGCCATATCCTGGTCTTCCTGTCTCATTCCAAATCATTCTGCCATGATCAGGGCGGATGTATCCGTCAAATCCATTGTCATACATTGTTTTTAGTATACGGTACATGTCTAATGAACCGTATTCTGATTTATGCGGTGCCTCATAGAAATCTCGATTAGCTAAAAATTTGATATTTCGAACGTGAGCAAATGGGATCCGGTCTCTTTGGCAAAATTCTGCTAAAATTTCATACACATCATTTTCTGGATCTTCTGCAATACTTCCTGTACAAAGAGTGATTCCGTTAGAAGGACTGTCTACTACTCGGCACAACCAATCTAGATCTTCTCGATTCTTTACGATTCGAGGTAATCCAAAAATCGAGTACGGCGGGTCATCTGGGTGTACAGCCATTTTGACCCCTACCTCTTCACATGTCGGGATGATTGATTGAAGAAAATAGGCAAAATTTTCTCGAAGTTTTTCTTCGTCTACTGATGCATACGCTTCAAGCAAAGATTTGATATGAGCTAAGCGTTCAGGTTCCCACCCCGGCAACTCGAATTCATTGCTGGACTGTTCGATGCGTTCGACGATTTCTTTTGGATCATCTGGAATATCAGCGGATATAAAAGCTAACGTAGATGAGCCATCTTCTAAGCGGTAATCATGATCAGATTTGACCCAATCAAATACAGGCATAAAATTATAGCAGATGACTTCTATTCCATATTCTGCCAAGTTTCGGATTGTCTGCTTATAGTTTTCGATATACTGCTCACGGGACGGTAATCCAATTTTAATGGCATCATGCACATTGACGCTTTCGATAACCTTTAGTGTCAATCCACGAGACTCAATTTCTTCTTTTAATTCTTTGATCCGTTCCCTAGGCCACACTTCTCCTACTGGTATATCCATCAATGTGCCTACAATACCTTTGACTGCAGGTATTTGTCTGATTTCATCTAAAGTAATCTTTTCCTCTTGCGAACCGTACCATCTAAAAGTCATTTCCATTATAAAGTTCCTCCATGTTCTTGTAAGTAATTCTGTAATGTTTTTCGTACGGCATTGGGTCCTGCCAACATTTTGATGAACATTTCTTCTATTTTTCTGCCAATCTCAGCTTGATAAAGATCTACACCAAAAATTTCTTTATTTGACAAAATAGGAGTAATTTTCTCTTGGAGATGTGAGGTATCTTGCGTACCCAATTGAATATCAGAAAGCCTGTGCTGAAGTTCTATCAGCAAAGGATCTGGACTCGGTGTGAATGGTTTTCCTTGATCATCAAGGCCAATAAGGTATCGAAGCCAAGCAGCGAGAATCAATGGAATGAACACAAGAGTCTGCGGGTCCTTATTTTCTGTTTCCATATATTTTTTAATCGTCTCACCGTAACGAATCGCCACCTTTTGAGAGGTATCCGTGGCGATTCGCTGAGGCATGTCAGGAATATTTGGATTAGAAAATCGCACAGTGACTACTTCTTCAAGAAAGGTCTTTGGATCAATGATTCCAGGCGATTCTACGACTGGAAGACCTTCATTGTACCCGATTTCAGAAACTAACAGCGACAAATCTGGATCATTCATCTCCTCAGCTATACTCCTATAACCCAGTAAACAACCCATAATAGCTAAAGCCGTATGCAAAGGATTAAGACATGTTGTCACTTTCATCGTATCTGCTTTATCTACCGTTGCACGATCAGTCAAGAACACTCCAGCTTTTTCGAATCTGGGACGTCCGTTTGGAAAATGATCTTCCATGATTAAATAATGGATGTCTTCTGTATTGGCGAATGGCGCAATATTGGTTCCCTTTGCGGTTTGCAAGATCGACATATTTGAAAAGCCTTCTTCTGACAACATTCTGCTAACTGATATGGAAGGATTCGGGGTGATACGATCAATCATTGTCCATGGAAACGCAACGATTTCTTCATTCGATAAGTATTGTATAAATGTTTCTGGTACATAACCCTCCTTTTGCCATTCTTTTGCGATCGTTAGCAACGAAGTACGTAATTGACTGCCATTTTGTGAAAAATTATCTGTAGAGACAAGTGCAATCGGCCAAGCTCCCGATAAAAAACGTCTATAAAGTAGTGCAGCAAGAATACTCATCGTATGTGATGGCTTTTTCGGACCGTTTTTTATATCAACTGCAATCGGTCCTATATATTTATTACTTGTATCTTTCAATCGATAACCTTTTTCAGTAATAGCAAAAGTAACTAATTGTAAACTCGGATTTTCAAAGTGACCAATCATCTTAGCAAAGTGTTCCGAGCAATCTGGATGACAATACAGACTGTCGGCTGTCGCAGCTAATACACGTTTGACAAATTTTCCACTGCTTGGCATGACCACTTCAAGAATCAAATCATCAAACTCTCGGTAAGCCTTTTCAATTATTTCTTCATCGAATGTTTCACAAACAATGACACCAGTAGGCAATTCGCCTTGATCCGCTAAACGTTGAGCGATTTCTGCATGAAATCCTCGATAAAGATTTCCGCCACCAAAATGGATCCAGACAGGATTTCTTTGTCCGGTTTCTCTTAATGATGCACGGTCAAAATGAGGTATTTCTACTTCTTTTTGAGATAATTCAGGAATAAAGTTCTTCCAGTTGTTTAAATCAATCATTTTTCCCCTCCTAAACTAACATATCAGTTTTTGTCTTCAAATGAATTTTATGCAATAAAAATCGCTATGTCAATCAAAATTTTACTATTTATACAAATTTGCGAGTTAAAGTGACATATCAGATTGTTTTTCAGATCTCTTCTGTTATACTACGTTCATAGAAATGATTTTGGAGGTATAAAAATGAAAAGTAGCTTGCAATCTCAAGCTTATCAAGCGATTCGTAAACAAATCATCTATGCGGACCTAGAACCTGGAAGGAAAATATCTGAAAAAGCGTTGGAGGAGCATCTTTCTATCGGCCGGACCCCCATTCGCGAAGCATTGATTCAACTACGTCAGCAAGAACTCGTGTACACAGTTCCTCAAAGTGGTACGTATGTTTCAAGAATCAATCTCTATTCTGCAGAAAATGCTCGCTTTGTTCGAGAACAATTAGAACAGCAGATCATGATCGAATGCTGTTCCAAATTGGACAATCAAACACGAATAGTGTTAGAAACGATTTTAGAAGAACAAGAAAAAGCAGCCCAAATAAAGGATGAACGTGCGTTTTTTCGTGCAGATAATTTATTTCATGAAGCTTGTTTCGAAATTGCCGGCAGAAAAGAAGTTTGGAACTGGTTAGATGACCACAATACCCATTTAGAACGTTTTCGTTGGTTAAGAGTGACCATCCAAGGGCTTCCATGGGAAACGATCATGGAACAACATGAAGATTTATTCAGAGCATTAGTCGATAAAAAACCAGAAGAAGCTCGTTTTCAAACGGGATTGCACTTGCACATGATGCTGAAAGAACAAGAAACTGTCACTCAACGTTATCCTGAGTATTTCAAGTAGTTGTATTTTTTTGTGCCTCTTTCAATTTATAATTAACCAGCGTTTTTGAGTAATCTTTATTAAATAACAAAATATTCATTGACTTTCTAACTCCAACTAAATTACAATTATTATAAATAAATAATTATTATTGGAGGTTTTACTATGTCATTGATTGGGAAAAGAATCGAAGAATTTAACGCTCAAGCTTATCATCAAGGAGAATTTTTAGAAATTAGCGAGAAAGACCTTATGGGGAATTGGAGCATCCTATGTTTCTACCCAGCAGATTTCACTTTTGTTTGTCCCACTGAACTAGAAGACTTACAAGAACAATACAGCACCTTGAAATCTTTGGGCGTTGAAGTCTTTTCTTGCTCTACAGATACCCATTTTACTCACAAAGCATGGCATGATACATCAGATGCTATTGGTAAAATCGAATACACGATGATTGGCGATCCTTCGCATCGGATTTCTCGTATTTTTGATGTGTTGGATGAAGAACAAGGATTAGCTCAACGAGGAACATTTATTATTGATCCAGACGGCATCGTTCAAGCCATGGAAATCAATGCAGATGGAATTGGTCGTGATGCTAGTGCACTGATTGATAAGATACGGGCTGCTCAATATGTACGTACCCACCCAGGTGAAGTTTGTCCGGCAAAATGGAAAGAAAGTGGCGAAACATTGAAACCAAGTTTTGATCTTGTTGGAAAAATTTAGGTGGTCGACATGTTAGATAAAGAAACTAAACAAAACCTCGAACAATATTTAGCACTGATTGAATCTCCTATTGTTTTTTCTGTTAGTTTGGATACTAGTGAAAATAGTCAAAAATTAGCAGAATTTACGAAGGAAATATCAGAAATGTCTCCTAAAATCTCTTGGGAAAAAAAAGAGTTGACGCGGACACCTAGTTTTTCTATCAGCCCTCTTGGCAAAGAAAGTGGAATTGTTTTTGCTGGTATCCCCCTCGGTCATGAATTTGCTTCTTTTTTACTAGCACTGTTGCAAATTAGTGGACGGGCACCGAAAATTAGCGAATCTTTGAGTCTCAAAATCAAACAAATCAAACAAACGCTGCATTTTGACAGTTATGTCAGCTTGACTTGTCATAATTGCCCCGACGTTGTACAGGCATTGAATATATTAGCTGTATTAAATCCAAATATTACTCATACGATGATTGAAGGCGGTATGTTCCAAAAAGAAATCGATGATAAACAAATCATGGCAGTGCCAACAGTGTTTTTAAATGGTGAAGAATTTAGTAGCGGACGCATGACGATCGAACAAATCGTTGAAAAAATCACTGGTCCTTTGGTTGAAGAAGAATTATTTGAAAAAAAACCTTATGATGTATTAGTGGTCGGTGGCGGACCAGCAGCTAGTAGTGCAGCTATCTATGCCGCACGTAAAGGAATCCGCACAGGGATTGTTGCTGACTCCTTCGGTGGACAAGTCGTTGAAACCCTGGGAATTGAAAATATGATTGGTACCCCTTACACAGAAGGGCCAAAATTGATGCAGCAAGTAGAAAATCATGTGCGTAGTTACCCTATCGATATTATGATCAATCAACAGGCTGTTTCCTTAAATAAAGAGCAACATTTTATCAATATCGGCTTGGCTAACGGCATATCACTTCAAGCAAAAACGGCAATTATTGCGACAGGTGCACACTGGCGTTCTATCAATGTACCGGGCGAAAAAGAATTTAAAAATAAAGGAATTGCTTATTGTCCACACTGTGACGGTCCTCTATTCAAAGGAAAAGAGATTGCTGTTATCGGTGGTGGTAATTCTGGTGTTGAAGCAGCAATCGATTTGGCTGGGTTAGCAAAACATGTATATGTTCTAGAATTCTTACCAGAATTAAAAGCAGATCAAATCTTACAGGATAAACTAGTCTCTCTTGCGAATGTCACTGTTATCAAAAATGCAGCGACGAAAGAAATCAGCGGTACGAATCAGGTAGAATCTCTCTCCTATATCGATCGCCGTACGATGGAGATGCATACGCTAGCTGTTTCAGGAGTATTCATTCTAGTCGGCTTACTTCCTAATACGGATTGGCTAGATGGAACGATCGACATGAACCCAAGAAATGAAATAGTGACCGAGAAAAATGGCGCAACGAATATCCCCGGCGTTTTCGCAGCTGGTGATTGTACAGATAGTCCATACAAACAAATCATCGTTTCAATGGGTTCAGGAGCTACTGCAGCTTTAGGAGCATTCGATTATCTGATGCGCACTTGAGCTATGAAGATTGTGCAAAAGACAGATAGAGGTTGTGAGCCTGCCGTTCAGCTCCGAGTCACAAGGAATTGGCAGGAGAACACCGTTTGTTCGGAAAAAAGGATTGTGACAAGAATTTTGTCACAATCCTTTTTGTCTTTTTTTTGAATAATCACTTTTTCTTCTCTTTTTTTTATATACTATAAGTAGTAAATAGTTTGAGAGAAGAAAGGTGACTGATTATGGCGCAAAATCGTATTTTTAAGACAAGTTTTGCAAGCGTTTATCCTATGTATGTAGCAAAAGCAGAGAGAAAAGGTCGTACAAAAGAAGAAGTAAATGAAATCATTTGCTGGCTGACAGGTTATTCCCAAACAGAACTAGAAGATCAACTACAAAAACAAGTGACTTTCGAACAATTTTTTGCGGAAGCCCCTGCCCCCAATCCTTCTCGTTCTTTGATTACAGGTGTTGTTTGTGGTGTGCGAGTAGAAAATATCGAAGATAACTTGATGAAAGAAATTCGTTATTTAGATAAAATGATCGATGAGCTAGCAAAAGGCAAAAAAATGGAAAAGATCCTCAGAAAATGATTTCCCCCAAGAAGCTCTTCTCCTTCGCTCATTTTGTAACGTTTGATTTGGTAAAATGACTAGTTCACGTTAAAATAAGTCAAAGGAGGTTTTCTTATATGTTTGAGACGATTAAACAAAATATTCAAAAATACGCCTTATTAAGAGCAGCTGTTTATATTATTTCTGGGATTGCGATTGTGCTAAACCCTTCTGCTGTTTTTCATTTTATTGGTTATCTGATCACTGCCTATCTTGTTTTGCTTGGGTTGTTGAATCTTTTTGAGGCTTACCGTTTTAAAAGGAAAACAGGTTCTTGGAGTATCGGTCTGTTTAGTGGTCTTTTTTTCCTGATCTGCGCGCTGATCGTTTATGCTTTTGCACCTGCAATTGTTTCTATCCTGCCGATTCTTCTTGGATTAGCTGTTATCATCAACAGTTTGTTCCAGTTGTTCTTCAGCATGAATACAAAAGCTAAAAGTTGGAGTGTTTATAGTATTCTGTTGTTGATTGGCGGATTCGTCTTATTGTTCAATCCATTCAAAAGCTTGATGGTTCTATTTCAAATATTCGGTTTCATCTTGATTTTCATGGGCATCCAGGAGATCATCAATTTTATCAGAATAAGAAAAATGACTATACGTTAATCGTTTTTAGTTATTAAAATAGACTGTTTAAAAACCAACAATCCAAAAAAAATACTTTTGGATTGTTGGTTTTTTATGAGTATATTTTCCTATTTTTTCAATAATATATGTTATGCTAAGTTCGGGCTATATTTTATACAAAGGAATGATGAGAATGGAATTTATTGGTATTTTATGCCTGATATTGATTTCAACAACGATTGGCTCACATATCTCTAGGAGATTAGGTATTCCAGCAGTAATCGGACAATTACTTGTTGGTGTTTTGCTAGGACAAGCTGGATTGAATTGGGTCAAACCGGATATTCTAGTCCATGACTTCTCGGAGATTGGTGTAATCTTATTGATGTTTTTAGCTGGTCTGGAAAGTGATTTATCTCTTTTAAAAAAATATTTCCGACCAGGCATGTTTGTTGCTTTGCTTGGAATCATCTTCCCTGTTGTTTTTGGCTGGCTAACAGGCGAGGCATTCCAAGTTTCGGGAAATGAAGCGATTTTCTTTGGAATTATTCTTGCAGCAACTTCTGTCAGTATTTCAGTTGAAGTATTAAAGGAACTAAACGTGGTGAATACGAAAGAAGGCTCAACTATTTTAGGTGCTTCTGTTGTAGATGACATTTTAGTCGTTTTAGTCCTAAGTTTCAGTCTATCTTTTCTCACTGGGGAAGCTTCTAGCAATGCTTCTTTACCGCTTGTTTTGATTGAACAGCTCGTTTACTTTGTTTTTATTTTCTTATTAGTCAAATGGATTGCACCCTTCTTGCTTTCATTTGCAGAAAAAGTGTACGCAAATTCTTCTATTATCATCGTATCGCTAGTTATTTGTTTAGGTATGTCTTACGTAGCGGATCTTGTGGGTCTTAGTTCTGTCATTGGTGCCTTTTTTGCTGGGATAGCAGTCAGTCAGACGAAGGTCAAAGAAGAAGTATACCACAATGTTGAAGCTTTAGGATATGCAGTATTTATACCAGTATTTTTTGTCAGTGTAGGATTAGAAGTTGATTTTTCTGACTTTGGTGAGCAGCTGCTCTTTATTTCTATATTGACGCTTGTAGCGATTTTGACCAAATTGCTTGGAGGGTATTTTGGTGCTCAGATTGCCGGTTTTTCTCAACATAGTTCATTGATGGTCGGTGCTGGTATGATTTCGCGTGGAGAAATGGCTTTGATCATTTTGCAAATTGGACAGCAAAGTCAATTGATCGAACCACAGTACTATTCACCTTTAGTAATCGTGATTTTATTAAGTACACTTATTTCTCCGCTTGTTCTAAAATATTTTACAAAAAAAGTTTATGAAGTGTGAGTGACCCAGAAAGAGGTCGTGAACCTGTCGTTTATTCGAAAAAAAGGACTGTGACGATACTGTCACAGTCCTTTTACTATAGTTAAGAAGTCGTTCTTTATTGATAATTTTGATTGAGGTATTGTAATAGTTCGGGTGCTCGTTTAGTTGCTGAATCATCATCTTCTTTATTTTCCAACATGCTAACCATCATATACCCTTGGTTATCAGGGTTGAAAGCAAACAAGAAACTGTTCTCTTTCCCTTTTTCATCCTGTTTTTCTTTGATTTCCGCTGTACCAGTTTTCGCTGCCAATGGAATCCCTAAAGCAGAAAGAGAGTGTGCTGTACCATTTACATCTTGCACAACTTCTCTCAAATCTGGCACGATCGTCTGTACCGCTGTTTCACCGATGACATTCTTCTTATCTTTTGTCTCTTTATCTGCAATCAATTTAGGATAGACAAGTGTGCCATTGTTGGCAAAAACAGAATACATTGTTGCTTGCTGAATAGGATTAATTAGAAGTTCACCTTGACCATATCCAGTATCAGCTAGCAAGATATCTGAATTAAAGCTCTCTTCATTAGAAATTTGTGCTGGATTCATACTGATTGGCAAATCAAGGTCTTCACCAAAAATGAATTTATCCAAACCTGCACGTAAATTCTTTTCCCCCATTTTCAACGTTTCTTGCGCCATATATATATTATCGGAATAAATCAAAGCAGTTTTTAAGTCTACTTGTGACACATCACTAACACGAGTTACTTGATATGATCCCCAAGAACTGTCTTTTTGCCATTTAAGCCCGTTGATCGTCAACACTTCATTTGGATCGATAGTGCCGTTGTCGAGACCGATTGCTGCTGTGATCATTTTAAACGTAGATCCAGGAGCATAACCTGTCGCAAATCGGCTGATGAATGGTTGTTCAGGATTTTCTTCATAAGCTTTGTAGTCTTCTTGTGAGATCCCGTTTGTCATTTTGTTTGGATCATAGCTTGGAGAGCTAGCAAGCGCAAGAAGATCACCGGTTTTTGGCGTTGTCGCAACAGTCGATCCAGCTTTTCCTCCTAGACTGTCGAAAGCTGTTTTTTGTGCCTTCGCATCGATTGTCAATTTGATATCTTTGCCGTTTTGGACTTCATGCTCGATCAGGACCTTTTTCTCAACACCGTCTGCATCTGTGATGCTTAATTTTCCACCTGTAGTCCCACGAAGATCCTTATCAAAAGCCATTTCCAAACCAGCTCGTCCGATTTTTCCATTACTACTTAATTCTGGATTTTTATCAATATCTTCTGCTGTGATACCTCCCACGTAACCAATCAGTTGAGTAGCTGCTTCACCCAAAGGATAATATCTGCCGTCTACTTCTTGGATGGTAGCTCCAGCTGGAAGTTCTGGCGTTGCTCCATCAATGATTTTCAATGGGACAAAGTAATCGGGTTGTACCCAACTTTGTGAAATAGCCTGATTGATAGCATCTTCTGTTAAGTCGAATGCGGAAGCAATGGCTTTAATATTGGCTGTTTTTTCGTCCCCATCTCCAAGTTTACTTGGAACGACTCCTAATTGTTTTAGTTTGCCGGTTGTTGCTAATGGTTCCCCATTTCGATCTAAAATGTTCCCTCTTGCTGCTTCTTGCGTGGTCAGGCTTACTTTGTCATTTCCTGCCATTTCTGGAAAAACCAAGTTAGGCTGCCAGTTGATTGTGGTTTGACCATCAGTTCTGTCTAATGTTCCTTTATAAGAAAGATCTTTCAATTCACCTAATGAGGTATTCATCTTTGCTTTATAAGAAAAATTGTAAGTAGACTCATCTTTTTTATCTACTTTTAGATTTGATATCTCAAGTCCTTTGACATCGGCAGCACCGTATATATTTTGGTATTTTTCTAAGATCTCTTTTTCAGATAGTGCACTTTTATTTGCTGCCTTTTTCGATGCCATTCCTGCAGCTTTGTTATACTCTCCTTTGTTCAAAGCTTGGACAAATTGCTCAACCGTCTTTTCTCCAGCTTCTACTGCTTGGGTTTCTTGATAGTGCCGGTAGTAAAAATAACCGCCACCTGCAGCTGCTATTAAGATCACTGCGCCGGCAATATAAGCGCCTGTTCGATTTTTGCCGTGCTTGTCACTTCTTTTCATTTTTTCCTCCTTCTCTTGCTTGCCATTCCTTTATTTTCACTATTTATACCTGTTTATTCTAACATAATAAAAGAAGTCAGAACATAACATAGATTGTTATTTCTAACTTCTTTTATTTTATTTTCTTTACTTAATTATTCAGAAATTTTTTGATTGCTTCTTGGTTTTTGGTCAAATCTAATTCCAGAACACTTCCGGAAGGCGTATTGTCGTTGAAGTCCCAACTGCCGTCTACTGGTACGGATAATGTATCGATCTTTTTATTATCGTCTTTGAGGAAATCCATACCGCAATCCAGTAGCACACTCTCAGGAAGGTTCGTTTGGATACTGCCAAGTAGTTTTCCCACTGCTTTCGGTAATTTAAATATCGAAGTGACGTCTTTCAGCTGCTGAGAGATCGCTTTAATCACTTGTTGCTGTCTTCTAATCCTCCCAAAGTCCCCTTCTTCGTCTTCACGGAATCGAGCATACTGCAGTAACGTATTGCCATCCATTACTTGCTTCCCTTTTTTTATATATACGCCATCTAAATCTAAAGATTTTTCTGCATCAATCTCTACTCCATCAGGAAACAGTTCATTGACGCAATCGATAAAATCTTGAAATGTGATACTTGCATAATACGGGGCTTCAAATTTGAAATTTTCCTTTAATGTTTGGTTTAATAAATCAACTCCTCCGTAAGAGTACGCTGCATTGATTTTATCCATTCCGTAACCTGGTATATCGACATATGAGTCTCTCATGATAGAGATTAGTTTTGCTTGTTGTGTTTTCTGGTCGTATTGTGCAACCATAAGTGAATCTGAGCGACCATTTTCGTCTTTCGAACGGGCATCCGAACCAATCAAAGCCACGTTTAGTTTGGTAGGGACACTTTTCGGCTCTACCTTTTTCACAGTTGAGGTCTGTTTTGCAGACGAAAATCCATGGACAAATTCAATCGAAAAAAAGCCGACTACTAGTGTAAGCAGTAACAAAACAGATAATATGATTTTTTGAAATACTTTCATTGCGAATTCCTCTTTCTAAAAAGAATCTCTCGCTTGAAAAATAAAAGATAGTCCTTTATGATAATTCAAACTGAGAGATTCTCAGTTTCTCTTTATTGTTTTTCAGGTCGATAGAGCGGCAACTCTTCGGCCTGTATCTTCGAAGAAATATTCAACGTGATTCCGATTCCTAAAGAAAGGATCAGATAACTTGTTCCTCCATAACTAACAAATGGTAATGGCACGCCAGTCATTGGCATAAGCCCTGCGATACTTCCCACATTCATTATCGTTTGAACGAATAGCAAAGTTCCGAATCCTAAAAAAAACAATCCAGCTTGTTGATTTTTACAACGACTGCTTAAACAAAAGATTCTCATGCATAATGAGAATAATAAGAAAAGTACACACAATGCACCAATTAGCCCAAGCTCTTCTGTAATGATCGAAAAAATAAAATCTGTTTCTGTCTCTGGAAGATATCCCTTTTTTGTGATACTGTTTCCTAATCCTCTCCCCCATATGCCACCATTGTATAGTGCATAAAACGAATGAGTCATTTGATAGCCCGCACCATGACTATCTATGAAAGGATCTCTTAAAGTCGCAATTCTTTCATAAGCATGATTGAACATCTGGGGAAGCCAGCCTTTGTTTCCTAAATATAATACTCCGCCGGCTGCTCCAATCAATAAGGCAGAAAAAGTAACAATCAGATAGATTCCTTTTTTAAATGGAACTGCTGCTGCCCAAAAAATGACCCAAGCAATCGAAAGAATCATCAATGCTCCAGCAATCTTTGGCTGGAATAAAATCAGCAAAGTTATGCCTACTGTAATCAGGAAAGGTTTTTTTAGATTTTTTGGCGGATTATTTCCGTCACGAAAAAACCAGCTTAGATAAAAAATCAGAAAAAGATTTGCTAATTCTGAAGGCTGGAATTGAATGCCAAACAGAGAAATCCAACGTTGTGCGCCATTGACAGTGACACCGAATATTCCTACTCGTACTAAGATTAAAAAGAAAATCGATAAAGCTAAACCATATCCTGCTATTTTAGGGTGAAGTAAATAGTGCAGTTTGATTGAACGAGCTAAGAAGATTACGCCCCAACTCAAAAATATGAAAATCAGTTGGCGCAATAATAGACTTTTTGTATTTTCATCTGCTTGCAATAAGCGATAAGAACTAGCACTGTATACTTCTAAAAGACCGATCATGGACAAAGTCAAATAAGGACCCAAAATCCACCAATCGATCTTTTTTCTTTTTTTCACCGCATCTCCTCCTCACACAGTAATCCACTTGTCAGGTGAGGAGCGAGTTTGTCTCATCAAATAAGTCAGTCTTGAAAATATAAAGAAAAGGTCAGAAACCTTTTCGAACAAGAATTCTGACCTAGCATCATCTCATCGTCCGAGTTTTAGCACTATACAACGTAAAGAAAACATTCTTAGCTATTGGAAAAAGCCTTAATCCGACAGTTTCTGTTTTACCCATTGGCGACTTTCGACGTTTCTGGGCAATAGCCTATGTTTGTATAGGAGCCTCACCTAACAAGGTTATTACTATATTCTATTTACGAGTCCATGATAGACTTTTCCTAATGAATAGGCAATGGAATTTGAAATGAAATAGTGAAATTTAACAATCTTTAATATTTTTTAGGAAAAAATAACAAATAACGAAAAAGAATCCTAACGCAGTTTCTTTCAATTGTGCCAGGATTCCTTGATAATTTTTTTATTTTTGATGTTTTTTTATATGATTTTCACTTTTCGGAATAAATACTTACTTGTTGAAGTAATTGAATAATCCGCTAATCGTGTGGTCTGTTAATCCTATTTCTTTGCCGTCTAAAGTAACTTTTGTGACGACAAAATGATCTTGCAATGGCGGAACTTCTAAATACTGCCCTTGCAGAAAATCATTCACTGTTTCGTATTCTTTTTCCATTTCTTTTGAATCTGCTGATGGTTTATAACTTATTTTTAACATACCTATTACTCCTTCCTATTGGGGACGTGCGATCGTGAAAATTTCTCCTATTGCTGCATAATCATTTCCTGCCAAACGGCTTATAGCATTCAATTCTCTTGGGTCGATTCTTCCCGTCTTTTCATCATAGACTGTTTCATTCAAATGATATTTCTGTACTTCTAATAAAAATAAATCAGCTGTTACTTTATTTTTATTCCGTATCTCGACATGTTCATATAAGGTGGTCTCAAAACGAACTTTTGCTTCTGTCAATGCTGGAACTGAAACGATTGCTGAATCTGTTAAAGTCAATTCAGTCAAGTGTAGTTCGCTTTCCTCATTAGGCAGATTAGCTGCTGTTTTATTTGCTTCTTCTACGTTGTCCTCATCAAGGATATGGATGACCGCTTCTCTTGTCTCAAGAATGTTTTTTGCTGTGTCTTTTACTGTATCTTGTTTTCTCTGGATCGCCAAGGATAAGATAGGTGGATTCGAACTGACGATATTGAAGTAACTGAAGGGTGCGATATTCACTATATCATTTACGGATTTAGTCGTTACTACTGCAACTGGCCTAGGGATAACTGAACCAATCAGCAACTTGTAATTTTCACGTTCTGTCAATTCTGAAGGACTTCGTTCAAACATGGTCTCGCCTTCTTTCTATAAAATTCGCTAAAAAGCAGATCTGCGAAGACAAAAGGAAAAGCAATGCTTTCCTCTTCTTCTTAGAATCTGCTTTAAACTATCTATTAATTTTTCTTTTTTGTCAAGAATCTGTGCCGTACGTGTTTTTTAGTTCTTTGCTTTATTCGCAGCTTCAACATATCTTTTAGTGATGAATTGCGGACGGGTGATGATGGATCCAATGACGACTGAAAAAGCACCTAATTCATAGGCTTTCTCTACTTGTTCTGGAGAGTCAGTATGTCCTTCCATGACTACTGGTATATTGACTTGTTCTATGATCTGATTCAACAAATCAAAATCAGGCGTCTGTGTCTTTCGAGAATATTCTGTATATCCTGCTAATGTCGTAGACAAGAGATCGAAACCATCTTCTTGTGCTTGAAGCGCTTCCTCAAAAGTCGAAATATCTGCCATGGCTAATCGACCGTGATCGTGGATCATTTGGACAAGCTCAGCTGTTGCTTTTTCTGTCGGACGTTTACGAGAAGTTGCATCGAGTGCAATGATCTCAGCTTGCGTCTCCAAAAGTTCTTTCACTTCTTTTTCTGTCGCAGTAATAAATACTTCTGACCCATCGTAATCTCTTTTAATGATCCCTATGACTGGCAAATCAACGATTCGCTTGATTTCATTGATATCTTCTGTTGTATTTGCGCGAATACCAACTGCTCCGCCTTCTTTTGCAGCCAAAGCCATTCTCCCCATGATAAAAGAACTGTGTAATGGCTCATTTTCCAAAGCTTGACAAGAAACGACAATCCCACCTTTTATTTTTTCCAGTACATCCACACTATCTCCTCCAATGACGTTCTCTAGAAATACATCTTCTTATAAAAATGTAACCCTTTTCTATCTAGGAGTCAATAAAGGAGCTATCTTTTTTCTTTTATCAAGAAAGGCTTGCTAAAAGAAAATCACTTCAAACTCTTCATATACGATCAGCTTCTCTTCTGTAAATGCCATGTTCAGTGCTTCTTTGTAGACATGCTTGAAAAAGTCAGTATGGACTTTCCGCCAATAAGCTAACGTTCGATCTCCTTCTCCTTCTTTCCAAGCATGTTCTTCCGTGATTTCACTAAAAGGCAAGATAGTCACATTTATATTTTTGATGATACAAACTGGTTCATTTTTTCCATTCAGAACCACATCTAACTGGCCCACTTTTGGTAAAGGTTCCTTCTCTTTTTTGTATAGATCGTATCCACTTGATGTACCGGTTTTTATTTTTTTTACAACTAACTCACTCAATTCATCTGCCATTTCTTCTGTATTCCCAAATGAAAAAAAGCTTAGTTTTTCTGATTGATACCTAGGATATTCTTCTTGAAAATTTTTGAAATATTCTTCTACTTTTTGATACATAAGAGCATCTACTCCTTTGTTTCATATAATAAAAAACCATCCAGATACTAGTATAAACGATTATCTGGATGGAAAATACGATGTATTATTGAATATTTAAGACACGTAGACTATCCTCAACGATTTGGCTTGGTGTCAAATGATAACGTTCATAAAGTTTAACTGTTGGAACACTATCTGTGAATTCTTTCTTTGCACCGAAATTCAGCACATGCATTGAAGAGTCACCATAATAACGACTGATTTTTTCGCCAAATCCGCCTGATAAACTACCATCTTCTAATGTGATGACTAATTCATGGGCTTCTTTTAATTTATCTAATGTTTCTACATCATTTTCTGTAATTGTTCCTGGATTGATCAATGTTGCTTCGATTCCTTTTTCTCTAAAAGCTTCCATTGTTTCTTTTCCTAGTCCAAGAAAACCACCTAAAGCTAAAATTGCCACTTTTTCGCCTTTATTTACTGTCTGATAGGCTGGAATACTGTAATCATTTGCGATGGCTTTACCATGTTCTACACCGTGAGTAGGGATTCGAATTGCCACAGGCTGTGCTGTTTGCTCAAAAGCCCAATCTAGCATAGAGATCATATCTTCTTTTGTCGCTGGAGCAAGATATTTGATATTCGGGATGCTTGATAAATAAGGAATGTCAAATGTTCCTTGGTGTGTTCGATCACTAGCAGAGATCGTTCCGCCACCAACTAAAAGGATGACTGGATTCTCGTTGATCGCTAAATCATGTGATAATTGATCATATGCCCGTTGCAGGAAAGTACTTGATTGGAAGACGACTGGACGTACTCCCTGAGAAGCCAAAGCAGAAGCAAAGGTGATGGAATGCTGCTCGGCGATCCCCACATCAAAATAATGATCTGGATGTTTTTCTTGGAATGTTTTCAGTCCAAAGGCACCTGGTATTGCTGCATTGACTGCGGCAATAGGTACTGTACTTGTTTGCATTTTTTTATCCAGATAATCCATGATGATCGTATTGAATGTTTCTCCAGAAGCTGCCTGTTTTGCTTCTCCTGTAGACAGATCAAATGGGACGTGCCAATGATATTTCATTTTATTATCGATTGCTGGCTGATAACCGCGGCCTTTTTCCGTATGTACGTGAAGTACGATGGGATGATCAATATCTTTTACTTCTTCAAATAAACGGATCACCGTCTCTAGGTCGTTTCCATTATCCACATAGCGATAATCAAATCCCATAGCTTTAAATAGGTTATTACTGCTTTCACCGTGAGTTTGACGAAGCTCTGCTAAGTTCTGATATAAGCTACCGTGGTTCTCATCAATAGACATCTCATTATCGTTTACTAATACGATTAGATTGGTCTGTAAAGCGCCACCGTTGTTCAGCCCTTCAAAAGCTAAGCCGCCACTTAGTGAGCCATCTCCAATAAATGCTACCACATTCCCTGATTCTTTCTTCAGATTTCTGGCTTTAGCCAACCCAGTAGCTAAACTGATAGATGTAGATGTGTGACCCACTGTAAAATAATCATGTTCACTTTCGTGTTGATTGGAATACCCGCTTACTTCATGGTAATGTCCTTTTTCAAAGCCATTTTTCCGACCAGTTAGCAGCTTATGACCATAAGATTGATGGGAAACATCCCATACGATTTTATCCTTAGGTGAATCAAATACATAATGAAAAGCAATCGTTAATTCGACTACACCTAGATTCGGACCAACGTGCCCACCTACATCGCTGTCCTTTTGCAAGATTTTTTGGCGCATTTCTTCTGCCAACTGTTTCATTTCCTCCACAGATAATTTTTTGACATCTGCTGGACTGTTGATTGTATCCAATACATGTAATGCTGTACTCATCATACATTCTCTCCTCCGTACTATCTTCTTTTTAGTTGAAAATAGATTTGTAACACTTTATCTATTCTACTCCTTAGAGTTGACTCTAAGTCAATAGTATTTTAAAAAATTTTCAGAGAAAGTTTGTTATATAAGTAGTTCTTCGCACAAATCAGATCACAAATAAAAAAACTTCTACAGTCTTTTAAAAAGCGCTGTAGAAAGTTGATTTTTGTCTTGCTTTAAGATCTCCTCAAGAAATATGTTTTTTTAATAAATGAAGCTCTTGAGCAATACGATACAAAAGGATGTTTGCGCCTTTTAACGAGATAGGATAGACCTTTGTTTTTTCAGTTTCTAAACCAGTTTGATAGCTAGTAGCATCGCATAAAACCACTCGTTTTTTTGAACACAAACATTCATCAGGTAATTCTTCTAAAGAACGAAATAAAATGGGATTTATTTCAGCCATGTCTTCTTCAGCATACAAATGAAATTGGGTTCGATAAAAAAATTGTTTGACTGAACTTTCAGAAACAACAAATATTTCTATTTCTTGTTGTATCATCTGATCTCTGGTAATCAAAGAAAGACTCTTAACAAATTTTCGGATGAAATTATCATTCCATCTTAGATGAATTTGGTTTTTCTTTTTCCAATCGTCTAGCACTTCTACTATTTTTCTGTATAGAAGTTGTTCTTTTTCTGACAGTAGATAGATTCGTTCCGGTAAAAATACTTGACCGTCTGCCCACAACGTGCGGACGAATTGTAAAAAGGATTGCTTAAAAATAAAATTGTCTGCATCGTCGATTTCAGCGACTGGGAGAATCTGTAAAATCAATTCATTGAGTGACAGGTCATTGAGAACAAAATTTTTATACACAACTTCGAAATCTTTTCTTAACAGCTCCATGTTCTCATTGGTATAATTTCTGCTATTGAACAAAGAAAAAATATAATAGACATCTTCTTCCTGTAAGTCTAACATTCCTTTTTGCTCTTCCAATCCTTGACAGACTAATTGAAATAACGGCTTCGTCTCCGCACTTTTCTTATCTTCTTCTTTCAGTTCAAGGGGAAACGCCTTTCTTCCAATTGCCATCTCTATTCCCCGTATGATAAAAAATTTTTCGTCTTCCGAATATCTTCTTTTAAAAAAATGAGTCTCTACATAATCGATCAGCTCGTTACAAGCTTCTTCTACATGCGGATTTTTACTCTCATATCCTTCCCAATTGATATAACGTACTAAAGCTAGCAGAATATTCCGCGAATCAAATTCTGGAATAATGATTTCTTTATTTTTCAAATAATCATTTTCTTTGAAAAAATCCAAGACGCTCTTTTTGATCGTATATACTTTGCTCAAAGAAATAAATTCAAGATCAGCCAGTTCTGTACTCGTGAATATGCCCTTGAAATAATAACTTAAAAACTTTAAAAAATAAGATTGACCATACAAAAATTGCGTAAGCTCAGAAAGAGCAATCCCTCGTTTAAATATAAGTTTGTACTTATGCTTCTCTCTTATTTGTTCTTTTATGCAATATTCCAGACACTCGGCTAGACTTTCTAGATCATGAAGGATCGTCGGTGTGGTCACCCCTAGTGAAATAGCTGTTTGTTCGATATCTATTTCTTGGAATTCAAATAATTGTTCGCATAGATACACTTTTCTAAATATATTTCGCTCGATGTATTTTTCCAGCATTCCTGATACACGCCTCCAGTTTTTCTTATAGTTTTATTTAAACATATCCACGAATCGCTTTTTTATTTACTTTTTGTTTAGAAAACCCCTTTCAAAAACCAATAAAAAAAGAAGCCGGAACAAAAGTCGATCAAGCTTACAATTCCAGCTATCGTTTCGATAACTTGGCGTCGCTTGGACCTTTACCCCAGCCACTTTCAAGAAAGGTTATTCGAAGATATCAGCATCTAGTTCTTTGACTACGTCCTTCAGTAATTGAATGCCAGCTGCACTGTTACCGAATGGATCTAGTGCTGGACTGAAGACGCCTATGCCATAACGATTGGGCACAGCTGCCATCAAGCCGCCACCTACACCGCTTTTTGCAGGTACACCAACATGGACGGAAAACTCACCTGATTCATCATACAAACCGGCAGTTGTCATAATCGATTTGACGATCGTTGCACTTTCTTCAGTAATGAGCCGTTTGCCATTCCAAGGAGCAATCCCTTTATTTGCCAATACAGCGGCTAATTTTGCTATACCTGTAGCGGTGACATTGACGGAACATTGTCTGAAATAGGCATCGAGTATCTCTGGAACGTCTCCTTCGATCATTTGATTGCCTTTCATGTAATAAGCAAGAGAGCGATTGATATCACCTGTTCTTGATTCAGAATGATAGATTTCTTCATTCAATGTGATATCAGGATCATCACAGATTTCTTTCATAAATGACACGATCCGTTCAAATTTTTCATCTGCATCTTTTCCGGCAATCAAAGAGGTTGTTGCAATCGCTCCTGCATTAACAAAAGGGTTCATCGGATGTTTGCGATGATTGATCTCCATATTCATGATAGAATTGAAAGCAAATCCGGTTGGTTCCGTGTTGATTGTTTGAAAGACTTTTTCAATTCCGTTATCTTTGATTGCTAATAACAATACGGGAACTTTTGACATGCTTTCGATGGCAAAACGTACATCGGCATCTCCTCCCACGATCAGTTGTTTTGTATCCAGATCATAAATCGCCATACCTAATTGTTTTGGATCTACTTCAGCTAATGCTGGAATGTAGTCTGCCACTTGTCCCGTTTGATAATAGTGGAAATTTTTTCCAATCAATTGTTCTAATTCTTTTCCTTCCATTTGAATAACCAGCTTTCATTTTTTATTTTTCTGCATGCTGGAATTTATGACGGCATGCGTAGATCGTAAATGGAATAACTAAGACGATAAGATAAGAAACGATCAGAATCGTTTCATAAATCCCATGCTGTCCAGCTGCAATACTTGCAGGTGGAACAAATGAGATACAAAAAGCAAAAAGTGAAGTCAAAAGACCTAAACAAGCAACGATTACTTTTACAACTTTTCCGCCTGGAACCTGATAGGCTCTTTCAAGACTTTCATCTTTAAACACTAACTTCAAATAGCCAGCGAAAAACATAAAATACAACATTAGGTAGATCACAACAGTCAATGACATTGCTGCAAGAAATGAAAGATTATTCCCCCCGCCACTTAATGTAAAGACGGCTGCCCAGATTGTCGCAACAATCCCATTTGCAATCATCAAATGCGCAGGAACACCTTGTGCATTTTCTTTCGCAAAATATTCAGGAAGTAATCCTTCTTCTGCCGCTACGTGAAGTGCTTTTGAAGGAGAAGTTACCCAAGAAGCTATTTCTCCGATGACACCTAAACAAACAAGGATCGCAAGGATTTTCGCAATCCATGCAAGACTTGGATCAATGTGTCTTAATAAAAATTCTAACGATTGGATCACTCCTGTATTAAGAGACAAACCCTGTTGAGGTACTGTAGTAGCCACAGTCAATCCGCCAAAAGTGTCTAAAATGATTGCTAGAATAACCAATACAAACATTGCTAATGGATAATCCTTTTTAGGGTTTTCCATTTCATTTGCATGACTAGCAGATGTTTCTACTCCCATATACGCTAAAATAAAGGAAACAAAAACAACCAGCGTAGGTAATTTTGAAAAATCAGGAATCAATGTTTTCATAGACAGTGTCGTTTGTAGTGGAGCACCTGAAGCGACATAGTGGATCCCTAAGCCAAACAAGACTAATGCAGGCAATAAGATCCCAGCTACAAAACCGATTCGAGCAATTAAAGAAGTGTATTTGGTTCCTTTTAGCTGAGAGAGCAAAATAGCCCAGAAAATAATCAATAAGATAGCCAATTTTAGAAATTTATTGTTTTGTATAGCATCGATCCCTGTTGCGTAGGATAATGCACCAGTCAAGAAATACAGCATAGTCAAGTAGCCAACAGTTATCTCAAACCATTGGAAAAAGATAGCGGCAAAACCAAATCGTTTTCCCAATGTCCGACTGACCCAAGTATAGACACCGCCTTTTTCCCAGCCTTTCACCGTTGCCATCTCTGCTGCACACAATGCTACAGGGATAAACCATAGCAAACCGCCTAATAACAAGAAAAATACTAAACTGAAGCCAGAGGTCGCAAATGTGGGATATTCATATAATGAAACGACCATTGAGATCGTCATGGCTAAAAAGCCGAAGAACGTTAATTTCTTTGCAGGAATTTTCGTTTTGCTTTGTTGCATGAATCTTCCTCTTTTCTATTTGATTTTGTTTCAATTGCGTTTGTTACCGAAGAAGAAAAAGTCTAATCCTTCTTCCTGCTCTTCTTTTGTAGTAGTGATCGTTGTGAAATGCATGGCTGATTTTAGAATCGCTGCTGTTAGCACATAGGCATAAACGGCAGTAATGATGACACCAATCACTTGGATTCCTAAGAAGTACCAGCTGCTTGGATTTGTTAATAAATGGCTGTTAGATGCAAAAATTCCGATCAGGATCGTCCCTGTGAATCCGCCCATTCCATGGACGCCCCACACATCAAGTGCATCGTCCCATTGTTTCTTTTTACGAAAATCAACAGCAGCATGACAGACGATTCCAGCAATGATTCCAATCAACATGGCACTTTTTGCTTCTACATAACCAGCACAAGGCGTAATGGCTGCCAATCCAGCAACGGATCCTGTTAGTACGTCGACAAAATCAAAGCCATTTCCTTTTACTTTTGCAATAATCAACCAAGTAACCATCGCAAATGCAAGAGCGATGAATGTTGAACCAAATGCATTGACTGCTTGATCATCTGCTCGAAGTGCACCACCGGAGTTAAAACCGAACCAGCCAAACCAAAGTAAACCTGTACCGATAGCTGCTGCCATAAGACTGCTATGCTGATTTCTTTCGCCCATAGGAATCTTTCTTTGTCCAAGTGTGAGGATGCATGCCAATGAACCGAATCCAGCTGTCGTGTGGATGACTGCTCCGCCAGCGAAATCTCTAAATCCCATCTGATCCAAAAATCCGCCGCCCCATATCCAATGGCAAACAGGGAAGTAAATCAGCAAGTTCCAACAAACAACAAGGATAATATAGCCTTTTAAATTCAGTCTCCCTGCAAAAGCTCCTGTCATCAAAGGAACAGTAATCACGATAAACATCAGTTGGTAAAGAAAGAACATCAAAAATGGAATCGTCGCTCCATGGAACATGTTGGGGAAGCTTGTAACATGTCTCATCAAAAAGAAATCTGCTGGGTTTCCAATCATACCGCCGATATCCCGTCCAAATGCCAATCCGAATCCACCGAATACCCACATGATCGTTGTTATCCCAACTGAGAGAAAAGATTGAGTCATGATCGTCAGTATATTATTCTTCCGTGCCAGTCCGCCGTAAAAAAATGCTAAACCAGGAGTCATCAAGCAAACCATTGCTGTACATAAAATCATGAATGCTGTATCTCCTGTATTGATAGGTAATGTATTCATTTTTTCGCTTCCTTTCTACGTTTACGAGTATAAAAGAAAATCTACTTGTATTTTTCTTCTGTTTTTTTGAATACATTCTTGTATTTATAAAAGACAGACAATCAATAAAAGCTTGGTGTGCTGCGTTTTCTTATCGTTTTGACCAAATAAAGACAAAAAAATAAACGACTTCTTTTATAGAAAACCGTTTATTTTCGCCTTTATTTATTTTTCAAGCTATTTTTTCATAAAGAATAAAGAATACTTCATATAAAAAAAGAACCGCAGCAAGTTTCGCTGCGGTTCTCAAATTTGTTCTTCATTTCAACATAAGTTTTTCTTCAATTTGCTTATAATTTACGTGCAAAGAATGAAACGACTAATACTAAAATGATTGCACCGATTAATGATGGAATGATAGCCATTCCTGCAATTGTTGGTCCCCAAGTTCCTAATAAAGCTTGTCCAATGGCTGAACCAACTAAACCAGCAATGATGTTCGCGATGATTCCCATTGATGATCCTTTATTCGTGATTGCTCCTGCAATTGCTCCGATGATACCTCCGACGATTAATGCCCAAATAAATCCCATTTTAAATTCCTCCTAACTGACTTTTTACTTCTTATTGTACACGTGGTTCGTTATTTTCTTTGACTTTTTGTGCACCTTTGCCTACAGCAGATTTTGCTTTATCTGTTTGGCGTGAAGCAAATTGTCCTGTTGATTTTGCTGCTTCTGTTACTTTGTCTTGTACTGTTTCTTGATCTTTTTGGTATTCTTCTTGTGTTTTGATGTCTGCAACATTCACATTCACTTCGATAACATCTAAATGTGTCATATTGTTGACTTCAGTACTGATCAATTCTTTGATTTGGTTGTAGATGTCTTCAATGTCTTTACCGTATTCTACAATCACATCTAAGTCCACAGCTACTTGTTTCTTCCCTACTTCTGTATTGATACCTGCTGTTACATTATCTGTGTTGACTAATTTTTCAGCCATATTTGAGAAGAATCCGCCATCTAATGTCAATAGACCGTCTACATCTTTCAATGCATAGCCGATGATTTTTTGGATAACTTTGTCTTCATAAGTCAATTCACCATTCATCATGCGGTTTTCTCCTTTTTCATTTGCCAAAACTGATCCATTTGTTGTGTTCATGTTTTTGTTTTCCATCTTTGTTTCCTCCTATGATTTAAAAAATTGATCCACTATTCCTGTCTGTTTCAAATAAAATCCGATTCCTGCGCCAATTGCTGTCATGATGATGATCAACAATGTTTTGAAAAATCCAATCGTTAACCATAAAACAGCTAGCAGTAGTCCAAGACCCCCAAAGATAATAGGGAGCTTGTATGCTGAAAATAGTTCTTTCATTATTTGGCCCTCCTATTCCACTCGAGAGTGCTTGTAGTCTCTTGTATCTTCTTGTTCTTCATAACCGCTGTATGTGACTGCCACTTTGACTGTTTCTTTTGTTCCAAGTACTCTAGTCACTTCTTCTTCGATGTCTTGCATCAGTACACCTGTTTTCCCCACTAATGAAGAAGTTCGCTTCAAGTCTCCGTTAACATGGATATGGATTCGATTTTTCGTTGAACGTATCCGTACTTTAGGTGAATGAATGAACTCTTCTTCGTGTAAATGGGAACGTACCAGCCCTTCAATCGCTTTTTTGTCGATCGTCAATTTGCCATCTTCCCGTTTCATAACGAAAGTTCCTCTTGATTTTGGATAGAAAAGAACGACTAGCAAGATGATAATAGCAAGAACGGCAAATACTACAGCTGCCCAGAAAATATATTGTTGCATGTAGTAATTCGTTAAGGTAAAGAAGCGAAATCGTTCCAATTGTTCAGGCATAATATACGGCGCATTGATTAACGCAATCGCTAGAAATACTGAAAGTAGCAGCAAACTCATGATAACACCGATTATTTTTAACCCCTTATTCATTTTCCACCTCCTATAAACTTATTTTTACCCTGTAAATAACTCTACCGACAATCACAGTATAGAGAGAAAATGGTTAGCTTAGCACCAGTAAATAAAACGCTACCAAACATTGTTGGATCATAACGGCGTTTTATCGTCTGTCGGATACTGAAATAACAACTGCTTGCTTATTCTCTATTTCTTTTTGATTGCTGGCTATACTTAAAGGATATTATTCAAGATTAAAAATTGCAAAGATTATGCTCAGTTATTATTACAAAATTCTATTTATTTATTAAAATTTTTCAGTGAAGAAAAAAACGCAATAAAATAACTTAAGTTACTTTATTGCGTTTTTACTTTATTTTTCTATTATCATTTTTCTTATTCTCTTCTTTGGTTTATACTATTCTTATAAATAAAAACGAGGTATGTCCTATGATGAAAAGATTGTATTATTCATTGATCATAACGATTGGCTATTTGATTGTATCGAATCTTGGAAATATGGTATTTGGTATCAGTAAAGAATTCAGCTGGACTACTACACTATGGGAATCTTTATTCTTTTTCATCTTTGTATTTTTGTTACAAAACTATCGAAAAAAATAAAACTGTGCCAACGATCTGTTGGCACAGTTTTTAGGACTTACGGTACTTTTTATTCGGCAATCCATTTTATTTTTACTTATTTTTCTACTTCTTTTTTTAATGCCTCTGGTACTTTTGGTTCATAAACTAAACCAATACAGGTACTTCCGCTTATTACAGCCTTTTCGGCAACGCTGATAGCAATTGTTGTGATTGCATGTGAGAGACTAAATTTAGTTTGTGTGTGTTTCATTTGATAATCTTCCTTTCTTTTTTTGGAATGAATACAAGTAAGATTGCGGTCAACATACCCAGTAATATCATGACTCTTGAATCATTTGCTGGAATCACTGAACCGATCAGCGTGAGGCTTATTCCTGTTATCACTAGTTTGTTTCTTACGCTTCTTCTTTTTTGTTGGTCTTGTGCGATAAAGGAACCAATAATTCCTAAAACCATACTAAGAATAGCTGCTCCGATGAAATATTCGTAGCGTGTAAGTTCCAAATTGTAATGATTAGCCAAAACAGGCAGCGCCACCAATAATCCCATACTATAGAGCGTGCAGGCCATGCTTCGGCTTGCATGATATCCTTTTGCATATCTTCGTACAGCAACAAAAGACAAATGAGTGGTGATCACAGCAAAAATGCTATGTAAGAAAAACGCTGTTACGTAAATAAGCATGAACTTGAAAAGATTAATGAACAGGATCGCTAATCCATAGTTGACTTTTGCTTCATCCAGTTCTGTTAACCCATATTTCTCTCCGAGTTTTCTGCTCATCTTGCTTGACAGCTTCTCTTCAAGAGACAGATATTCATTTGGCATATCGTTTACCCCTTTCTCACTTTTGATTATACTAAAAATAAGGATGCATATATTAAAAAGTAAAAAGTGCGCGTTTTTTTTACATAACTGCAGTGTTATCTTTCTTAATACCCCCTTTATATTCTTTAGGTCTAAAATATTCTATAAAAAAAGAACGTGACATTCGTCACGCTCCTTTGCTAAATGCAATCAATAATTTTTTTAAACTTCGGGTGGAAACAAGACACTTTTCTCCGTTAGACATAAGGATCGTTCTTTCCTTCTTGTTGATGGAACAAATATTATCCACATTTACAACAAACGATTGATGGCAACGGTAAAAGCTCGGGCTAAACGATTCGATCTCTTTGATTTTTCCATTATATTCTAGCATTCGATTTTCAAGATGAACGATCACTTTGTGAGGAACAGGACTGGATTCAAAAAACAAGATTTCGTCTACGAACAATTTTGTATTGATTGGTCCACTCTTAATACGAATCTGTTCTCTTGTAGGTAAAATTGTATCAAGATATCTTTGGTTAGCCACATCGATACATTTTGTCACGCTTTCTTGCAGCAGTGTATCGTTCCCCTTCACAATATAATCCATTGCTTCTACTTTATATAAAAAAGTGAGATAAGCTAAATCTGTGTAACTGGTCACAAAAATAATTTTTGCTAGTGGATCGTATTCTCTAATCGTAGCGGCTAGATTGATTCCATTCATATTGGCACTTAAGTCAATGTCTAAAAAATAGATGCCTTCTGTTTTATTTGAACGTATATATGAAAGCAGCACTTCCGGGTCCGAGGTATCCATTTGAAATTTGATGTCATAATCTTGCATCATTAAATAATTTTGGATCATCTTTGCTAATTTTAATCTAAATGCTCCGTCATCTTCGCAAACAAAAATTTTCAACATAAAGATTTTACCCCTCCCAAATTGTCAGTATTTGAATAAACTGCCCTTCTTCGATTTTAGTATCTAAGTACACATTTTTATTCAACTGAACTAATTCATCAAGATTGCTTAGACCAATCCCACGTTCTTTCCCTTTTGATGAATAAGATTTTTTCTTTAATACATGTAAATCAGGTATATCAGAACGACATTTATTGGCAATAATAAAGGTTATCGCTTCTTCTTGTCTCAATCCGGCAAACAAGATTTTCGGCTTATCTATAATAGAAGATTCTTCAACTGCATTATCTAGTATGATCCCCAGCATCCGAACTAGCATGATAGAAGGAACGGGGAAAGAATCCAATTTTTGTGGCACATTTACGTCTATTTCTATTCCTTTTTCATGAGCTAGATACAACTTGCTCAAAACGATACTTTTTATTTCCTTGACTTCAAGATTTCTTATCGGTGACATTTCTAATAATTCCTGATCAAAAAGAGTTCCAGTTTCCTTGATATGGGAGTAAAAAAAATGTTTCATCCCATCTATATCATTACTTTGGATATAATTTTCCATAGAAACCAGTATGTTTTTGTAGTCGTGCTTGAACTTACGTATTTCCATATAACTTTTTTCGATTTGCTCACTGTATTCGATAAGATATTCCATTCGATTCTTTTCTTCTTTACTTTTATATTCTGCCTTTTTTATATAAACAGCTAAAAAGCTGATAAGAATAGCAAAAAGGCTATATGCCAGCATAAAAATCCCATGAGCACCCTTCATGAAACAGTCTAAATCTGAAAAGCGTTCCATCATAAGAAAAATGAAATAAATCAAAAACGTCGCAATAACAGTATACTTACTAATATCATATACCATCGATTCAAGGGGTACTTTTTTCAATATATAATTCCTTAAATAAAATGCGAAACATAAATATAAAATAATTGATAAAAAGCACATACCCAAATCATTCATCATTATAGATAATGATTTTAAGATAACGTAAATTAGATAATTAGAAAAAATAAGCAGGATAATAGATAACGAAGCATAGAATAAAGCTGATTGAAGCGTCTCTTCATGATAAATCACGAGAGCACACATGACTAGCCATACCAAACCAGTGGCAATTACATTTATCCATTGATAAAGCACCGATATCAACAGGATAACCAAGATTGATAATAAAGCATACTTTTTATTTCTTAGTTTCTTGTTCAAATAGCCCAATCCAACAAACATCGTCATCAGCTGCCCTGATATAAGTAGAGAATAACTTAACTGTAAAATATTCAATTTTAGAACCTCACTTTATGCATGTTTTACATAACAAAATAAACAGCAATTATGAATAAAAAAATTTATTTTTTAAGTTTTTCCCCATAAAAATTGTAACATAGTTTACTAACTATTTGTAAATAACATATTTAAAAGTTTCCTTATAAATCAAAAAGAATCAAATGCTAACTTCAATTAAAACTCTCAAATACTATAAAATCATATTTACTAAAAACGACAAAAATTTATTGTTTTTCGATAAAAAGTAATTGCTTTTCAATAATTATTCTGCTATATTTTAGCTATCAAAGATAAAAGAGGGATAAAAATGAAATTAAAAACATTATTATTAAAGTTTGTTGTTTTAGGTATAAGTGCCGTATTTATTTTATTCGGTATACTTTTTTATACTCAGATTGCTACAAGCGAAAAAGGATTCAATTTTGATTGGCAGACGACTTTATTCGTTTCTGTCATCTACTTTGCCCTTCTCTTAGGGATTATTATTGCTTATTTTTTATTGAGGCTGTTGAAACAAATCGAAGAAAACCAGGCCTTTTCTAATCAAAGCTTGGACATTCTAAAAAAAATCGAACGAACGATTCTGATTATTGGTTTTGCCTTTTTCGGCTTGCTTCCTAAATTTTTGAAAGTGGCAGATTTAGATGATGCTCCTGGTTTGATGTTGGTAGGAATTGCTGTCGTATTCATTCCTTTTGCCGTATATACTTTGACAAGCGTGTTGGAAAATCTGCTCGAACATGCGATTTTACTTAAGACAGATCATGACTTGACAGTGTGAGGTGCGACATGGCTATTATCGTTAATCTAGATGTAGTATTGGCTCAAAAAAAGATGAGTGTAACAGAATTGAGTGAAAAAGTGGGTATTACGATGGCAAATATCTCTATTCTAAAAACCGGAAAAGCAAAAGCTATCCGTTTTTCTACCCTCGAAAAAATCTGTGAAGTATTAGAGTGTCAACCGGGAAATTTGTTAAGTTATCAAAAAGACCTCGATCCTATACCAAAAAAATGAATATAAAGCATAACAATCAGTAAAAAAATAATCTGAATAATAGATGTATGAGACCTTTAGCGGTCATTACATCTATTATTCAGATATTTTTTATTTTGATGGAATATCCTGTTGTCTATAGATATGTATTTACACGTAGAGAGACTTTTCTTCTACTACTTGGTGCTTCTCCTGATAAAAATGAAGAAGATTTTGGATCTCACGTTGATTTGGAAATAGAGAAATACCGAAGATCGGAATGTTTGTCTCCTCCTCCATCCTCGCATTCGTAAGGATACAATCGATATCCGGATAGTATAAATTCGTTTCTTTCTGATAAAAGTTTGGAAGAACACCAAATTGATAATAGTCTCCCAATTTTTCTTGCAATCTTTTTGCTATGTCATCCGCTTGTTTTTTTCTTGTATTTGTGACTATCACTGCTTTTAATTTATTTTCTTTCCCTTCAATGTATGATAGCAATAATGGCCAGTCGAAAAGAATTTCTAAGATAGCATAGCGAACAAATGAATCAAGTTCAGGAATGACGTATCCTTTTTCTCTGCAGTCATCTACCATCTTTCCCTTTAATTCTTCATATAAACAGGCTAAAATCGGCGGATCAACTATCGTTGTCTGGCTTGGATCATTTAGGATATATTCTGGAAATCGTGGTTGTGTCAGTATCTCTTTACATCGTTGAACGATCAAATCTTTGTTCTCACATTCCAACTGATATTTTTTTTCCAAGCAATCCATCCATATCATTAAACAATTACCGATACAAAAATGATACTCTCTTTGCTCGCTTGCATTTCTTATTTTCAAAGCAGTATGAATGACTTCTGTATCAAATATCCACTGCCAGATTTTTTCTTCCCGCGGCAAAGAAAAATGGCTCAAGTGATTTTTCTCCAAGAATGAAAAGGTGAAACAGCTGTTTTTATTTTGCTCCAATCCCGTTTTATTTTTGTTGAATCGTTGTATACGACAAGCAATAAAAAAATGTAAAAAACATAAGGTTTTCGGATCATTTTTTGCTACCTCATATAGCTGGTTTTCTTTTAAAAATAGGATGACCACATCATAAGTTGCCTCGCTAAAAGAACGATTAAAAATACTAGCAGGAGAAGGATATTTTTCCATCAACAAACGAGCTGTAAGACCGTCGATCACCTGACCCTCTCCGACAATCCGAGTCAACCCTTTGATCCTCAAATCGTATTTTTTTAATTTTGATTGGATTTTCTTTACGATTCTTCGCAATGTGCTTTCTGAAATATACAGATACTCTGCTAATTCTAAATAATTCTCTTTTGGATGTAGCAGTATGGTTTCTAAATATCTATATTCAGTAGATTGGGCGATCACGATCTGATAAATATGATCTTTTGTGAAGGCAGGTGAAAATATAGCTGTCACACCAGCATCCCGATCAGTGACGATTTGGATATCGGAAGAATATGTATTGATTTCTATAAAATCGTTCCGTAATGTTTTTCCAGAACTTGCCAATCTTTTTTCCAATTGCCTAAGACGGCAACGTTCCCCCTCGAATAGTATTTCTAACAGATTCAACTGACGTTGTAATTTTTTTGAGAGAAGATTCAACATGTTTCCACCCCTTTCTAACAAAATTCTTTTGATACATCCTGATAGATAAATGTAAAAGCACTCAATGTCGGTTTCCCTTATTGAGTGCTTGTGATTATATTATATCGTGTATCTGCTTTAGAATTAGGAGCTTTGAGAACTATTTTTTCTTACTTAAGCAAAAAACGGTTATTGATTTTCAGCTTTCTCTTTTGCTTTTCTTCTCATAACAATCGCCCCTATGCCTGCTACTAACGCGATACCAATCAATGTCCATGCAGTATTCCTAATTGCATTGGTTTGTGGCATATTCAGTGAAGATTCATTATCTGCACTTGTTGTTGGATCATCTTGGATACTTGGTGTCGTCCCTTCATTTCGTTCCGTACTGCCGCTTGTACCTTCATTATTTGTATGATTATTTTGCGATTCATTTGTACTGGAATTCGTCGTGTGATCACGTACTTCATACGGCATATTCAATTCTGTTGAAAAACCGCCATAAGAACTGTCTGTCGTCACATTGACTGCGACATTGTTCCGACCAGGAGTTGATGTGTCGATTTCAGAATTTAAAGAGACTGTATAAAGATTTTCTGGAATGACCTTGTCATTTACTTTTACATTTTTGATAAATGATTTAAGATCTAGTTCCGTGGCACCTCGTGGAATTTCTACTTTATTAGCTTCTACATCAATTTTCCCGCTTGGTTCGAACCCATATTCTGTGACTTCATAATAAGCATATTGAGAACCATAAGTGAAGTTCTTCTCCTGCTCATCTTCCATCAGCATATTTCGTCTAAACTCTTTTGTATGATAGATTCTGATAATATCACCCACATTGACATTCAATGGCTGTCCACTATTGAATCGAGACAATGCTTGTTCAATCGTCCGATTTCCTGTTACGTCATAAGTGAACCTGCTAGTGGTATTATCTTTGTTCATCACATCGAATTGATAATAGATCGAGCGGTCGGAGTAATCATGCACTACTTTGGACAACTCTGTATTCGCCACGCCTTGTGATGCTCGGATCATCAGCTGATTGTTCTGATTGTTTGGGTTTTTCTGATTGATCAAGCTAAATGCGCCAATCGTTGCGCCGTCATTGTTTTTGACTCGGATCGTGCTTCCCCATTTCACTACATAAGGGATCTTCACTTCTGTGAATCCAGTACCATCAGTCGTGCTTACTCTCACACGAACCCCTTTTTCTCCCACAGTTGTTGTATCAAAGTTAGACAATTGTTCCACCGTATAAAGATCACTCGTTAGCGGACGTCCGTTGAATGTCACATTTTGGATCAATTCTGCCGGGTTCACTGTATTCGTCTCATGTCCTAATAGCAGTTCTTGTGAAATCGGATCTGCCTTGATATCCGTAAACGGCTCAAACCCTTCTTCTGTTACTTTATAATAGGCATAATTAGAACCACCAGTGTAATCTCTGACCATTTCATCCATCATCAGAAGATTTCTTCCTTGTGTCTCCGCATGATAGACTTTGATGGTATCTCCTACATTGACTGCTAACGGCTGCCCGTTGTTGAAGCCGTTTACTGCTTGACGGATCAAGGTATTCCCTGTCACTTCATAGTTGTATTTACGCGTGTCGTTTTCCAGCACTTCGATGGCATAATAGATTCCTCTGCCGAACGGATTGTTCACTGGACGATTCAAGTCCGTGTTGCTTGAACCAGGAGAAGCATGGATTGCGAACTGATCGCCTTCTTTTAATAAACTAAACGCGCCGACGGTCATTTCTTCCAGTCCTCGAAGAACGAATGTACTTCCCCACTGTACTTCATAAGGGACTTCGATTTCGGTTTCAGCTAACCCATCATTCATCGTAATCTTTACTTTTGTCGTTCGTTTTCCAGTTGTACTTGTGTCAATCTCTGTCACTTGTTCGATCGTGTAACGATCCTCTGAGATACTTTGATGATTGATCGTGACATCTTTGACTAGTTCATTGACATCTAACGTGCTGACGTCATCCCTCAAAGAGAACATTTGCGAAGTCCCTTCTGCTTCCATCACTGGAATCGGTTCTAGTCCGAATGCAGTCACTCTGTAATAAGCATATTCGGAATCATAAGTGAAATCCCGTTCTTCTTCATCAATCATGACAATTGAACTGTTTGGCGATTTCTGCGGATGATAGATCTTGATCACATCATCCAATCGTACATCATAGTAGCCATTCCCGTTCCCAAAGTTATCAATCACTTGTCGTAAGGTACCCCTACCGAGCACTTCATAATTGTAAACCGACTGATTATTTCTCAGGACTTCCAAAGTGTAATACAAGGCGTGCATCGATTCTTCCGTACCGACCCGTTCATCTAACGCTGAAGGCAACCCACTGGTAACGGTTAATCTAGCTGCATTCCCACTTCTCAGATGCAAGGAATAAGCTCCTGCTGAACCACCTTCGCTTGACTTGATCATGAACGTATCTCCCCAAAGATAATTGACCGATGTTTCGGCTGTTCCTTTGATCGTTTCCCCTGAAATCGGGTGTTTCGCTTGTACCGTGATCCGAATGTCTTGTTTGCCAGCGATCGTATTCGTCGGCTCTGTCGATTCTGCTGCGACGAATTCTAGATCATCGACCGCAACTGATTCCCCTTCAAAAGTGGCTTCTTCGATATAATTTTTAAACGTACTCGCAAGTGACGCAGAAGTTTCTCCTAATGAACGGTCTTCCATTGGCTTCAATTTCAGCTGGATCGCCGGATCAGGAAGTACAGGAAGTGGTTCAAATCCGAAAGCCGTGACACGATAATAGGCGTTATCTGTCCCGTAAGTGAAATCCTGTTCTTCTTCTTCTACCATCAAGACTGAGCTTCCTGCACTCTTTTGTGGATGCTGAATATTGATGATATCGCCCAACTGTACATCAAGGTATCCATTTCCATTTCCGAATGTCGTGATCACTTGCTGTAAAGTAGCTCTCCCCGGCACTTCATGGTAATAAGCTTGTCGGTCATTTCGTAGCACCTCAATAGAGTAATACAACGAATCTTCCAGACCAATCCGTTCATCAAGAGGAGAATCTAATCCTCGAGTTGCCACGATTCGAGCATTATTCCCATTTCTCAACTGGAAGGCGTATGCACCCGCTGATTGTCCATTATGAGCTTTCAGTAAAAACGTGTCCCCCCAACGGACATTGACCTTCGTTTCAGCTGTTCCTTTGATCATTCGACCTGTAACGGGATGCCTCGTGTGAACAGTCAGTTTGAGCGGCTGTTCTCCTACGATAGAATAATCTGGCTCTGTTGATTCAGCGGTGACAAACTCTAAGTCAGCTGTATTAAGCCTCTGCCCTTCCATCGTCGCTTCTTGGATATATTCACGGAATGAAGAGGAAAGTGTAGGATAATTTCCACCGAGATGTCGATTTTCCACATCCTGCAATTTTAGTTCTACCTCTGGTTGAGGAAGAACATCCATCGTGATCGAACCAGTAGCTTCCCGACCATCAGCAGCCGTTGCTTTTGCCCGCCACGTTTTCGTACCAGCTGAACTCGTATCAGCATCGAGCCACTCTAACTGATGTGTCTGTCCAAGAGGGTCTCTCACGTCAAAGTAGTCAGCAGGATTAGGGATTGCTTCGTTCACGTAAATGGAATGCGGGCCAGCCTTCCCAGTAACTTGTAAATCTCTTGATTGGACAGTTATTGGAACATTTACTGTAGCCGTTCTGCCCGATCTATCTTCTGTTACCTTGATTCTAGTATTTTGGGTGCCCGCTGTAAACATTCTTGGCGGAATTTCCCATTCTGTCTTCAGATCCCACTTGACATTGCTCTGATCAATTTCCACATAACTAGATGGATCAGGGAGATCATTTCCTATCCATAGATAATGCGGTCCATCTTTTGCTTCAACTCCAAGTTCTCCCATGGCTTGTGCTGCAGAAAGAAAGTTTATTGTTTTTATAGAATTTGTGGAGACTGGGCCGGAGCTGTCAAACCTTAGCGCAAGGATTAGCCGTATTTCCATAGTTTCTGTGCCTAAATTTTGTTGATTTCCTATTCTAGTTAGAGTCATTGATTGAGTGTCCCAAGCGGTACCACGAACTGACAAGTCATATCTCCAATTCCCACTTTCTGTATAAGAACTTTGAACATCGTTAGTTACACCATGGGGCCAAATAATCACTGTATTGTTATGAAGCGCATTAGAAGGAAAATTAGGACGAATACCTTCGGGCATATTAAATATGTCTTCTATCTGTGGTAAAAAATGAATTTCTATCATTTCCCCATTTGTAAAAGAATGATTATGTTTTTTCATTGCCTCATTCAACCTATATTCGATCAAACGTGCAGCAAAATTTATTGCTTCTTCTTGTATTTCTTCACGTGACCATCTAGCTAGTCGTGACTCCTGAAGGACATTCTCCATTCGTAACTCTTCTTTTTCTTGTGTTTCTATGGGTAATCGTGGCAAGGTAGATGCTCGAGGTTTGTTTTCCTCTTCATTCGTTTCTTCTTGCTCTTTCTCTTCTTGAGGGCGCAATTGCCTTAATGCGGGTAATTCGATCGAATGTAAGGCAGACGTGGCTTCTACTACGGTACCGCCCATATTCCCTAGAACCAGCCCCAAGGATAGTGTACTAGTTAATAGCTTTTTTACTTTTTTCAATGAACGTTTTACCTCCTTTATTTTTCCTATACAGATCAAAAGCGGTCTGTTTTAAACCGTCAGCAAAGAAGGTATGCTATTTTCTTGTCTTAAACATAAATAAATCGTGTAAAAATAGTTTTACTTGTTTCCAACCTCCGTAGCTTTTGCTCATTTGTCACAAATCGAATCAATCAAACAATATTGATTTTGCTAAACACCTAACGATCATTTGTTGTGACAAACTTGACGGTCAGCATTGTACGTGAATTGCTCCTATTCCCCTTCTTACGATCTTTGAATATGTAGTTCTCTCCCCAATAATCGTAACTGGGTGCTTCCCACTCCTTTCTTTTTGGTTTTATGCGGGAGCAAACTCCCACATTTATACTGTAAAGGGGTTCTTTCTATTATGTAATGCCACTTTTTCCCATTTAATATGGAGTTTTTGACAGAATGTTTCGAATAACAACGATCCACTACTCTTTTTTCTTTTTAACGTTAATTTGATAATAATGTTTATTTATTTAAAATTAAATTAGATAACATTTGTTACGACACGAAAAAGCTTCACAAACAAATATCGTTATTTTAAAATGAGGGCGAACTCACACAATTAGGAGGAATAGTATGCCATTCATTGTTTACTTTTTTCTTTCATTACTCGTGATCTATATCCCATTACCAACATTCTTTCTGCTCGTCAATCGTCTAGCAGAGCAACATGATACGATTACTGCTCTTACGAAGCTTTGTTTACTTCTATTTGTTTGCCTAGATTACTTTACCAGCTATTATTGGCTAAAACAGACAAGAGTAAAAAAGAGATATTATTTCTTCCTTGTCTTTTTCAATCTCTTTGAGTTTCTGATCCATTGCTTTTTACTTCATCAGTATCATACGATCCATCTGTGGATCATCTGGGTCTTTCAAGCGGTCGTACTATTTTGTATATTCACCTTCCCTCTCTCAAGAAAATTTAGAGAGACATTCTTTTATTAAAGAAGCTTCTCTGTATCAATAAAGACACATTTAAGTAAAAATTGGTTAATATACTGGTTTTTTCTTAAAAACTTTTAAAAAACTCAGTGGGAATTTATCCACACAAATAAAGGGCTGTGACAAAAATCTTGTCACAGCCCTTATTCCGAATAAACGGTGTTCTCTTACCAACTCCTCGGTCACAAGTCACAAC